>CADCCP010000010.1:0-68894 GCA_902800005.1 uncultured Ruminococcus sp.
ATACTGCTGACCTATCACACTGCTTTTCTTTCTGACAAGGCTTTTTTGAGTAATCGCAGATACCTTTGCTTCATCACGGTAAGAAATAATCGTATCGAAAACATAATCCCCATAACTGTTATGAAGTGCTTCAATTACAGTTTTTGCGGAATTTGTACGCTTGTTGCACATTGTAATCAGCATACCCATAACATACTGCTGTACATAGATAGTATTTTTGATACTCTGCAATACAGACAGAAGTTTATATACACCATCATATGCCCATATTTCAGCCTGTACGGGAATAAGCACCTTGTCACAGACTTTCAAGACACTTGACACAAGAAAGTCAAGGTTTGGTGGGCAGTCGATAATAATATAATCATATTTTTCAAAGAAACTGTCAGAGAACAAATCGTCAAGAATAGTTATACTGTCTTTTTCTGCACTGAAACTTATAGAAAGACTGCTGTCTGACGGTATGTAGTCAACATTTTCAGTATCGGAGTGATGAACGGCACATTCGATAGGCAGATTTGACTTTGAAACGGTACTGTCAATCAAATCCTTGATTGTAGGGCTGTCCTGTTCAGTATCGTATCCGAGCCAACGTGTCAAATCACCCTGACTGTCCATATCGACAAGCAGAACATTTTTACCCTTGAGAGCCAGTCCTGCACCGACATTGATAGCCGTTGTACTTTTCGCCACACCGCCTTTTTGATTTGTGACGGCAATGATTGTTTTTGAATTACTCATAATTGTAATCTCCTTAATTGTAAAAAAATGTATAAATAAAAAGCCGACACAACAGCCGACTTGATATTTCTTTTAAACTTGTTGAACAATAAATATTTAAACAACAGATTTATTTTTGTATATATTGCACTATAAATTTAATTGTGGTAAAATACAATCTCGTAAATAAAAAGCCAATCTGAACTTTCAGACAGGCTTTAAAAAAGAAAAAGGAGATTGATTTTATGCCAATTTTGGACGAAAACTCGACATTTGGTGAATGGGCTGATGTATGGGCAAAAAGAAAGGTAATCGGCAGAAACTATAAGTATGTCACAAGTATCTATAACTTTGTACATCATCTTGAAAGTATCAGTACAATCCCGATTAACAAGGTGAGAAGTATGAACATTGAGGACATACTTATTGATTTATCGGGATACAATCCCAAAACCAAGAAGCCGTCATCTGAAAAACTTTTGAAGAATATCAGACAGACGGCAACTTCCATTTTTACATTCGCTATGAATAACTGTGATAACTTGCACCGCAATCCTGCCAAGACAGCGACTATTCCTGCAAATGCTACCAAAAAAGAAAGAACGCATATTTCTATGGAGGAGCAGTCACTTATTATGGAAACTCCGCACAGAGCAAGACTTTCAGAAATGATTATGTTACTTTGCGGATTAAGAGCTGGAGAACTTATTGCACTTGAATGGAAAAACATTGACTTTGAAAATCGTGTTATCCATGTTTGCCAGTCTACCTACAACATCAACAGTAACAAGTTGGGTATCAAACCGAAAACCAAAAACGGCAAGTCACGCAATGTCACCATACCGAACATACTCTACCAGTCGCTTTATACGGAGTATTTGAGAAAAAAGGGTAAAACAAATTTCGTGACAACGAAATCGGACGGAAGAAGTATGCAAACTCGTTCTTCATGGGAAAGAATGTGGCAGTCATACCTTAAAAAACTTGAAATATCATTTACACCGCACCAGTTAAGGCATACATACGCAACAATGCTTTATATGTCAGGAGTTGATGTGAAGTCGGCAAGTGAACTGTTAGGGCATTCAAGCATTGAGATTACAATGAAGATTTATACTCACTTGACGGAAGAAACCAAAGTTATATCTATTAGTAAATATGACCAATTTTTAAGCAATAACTTTGAAAGAAATACCAAATAAAATAATTTCTCTAACATAATGACAAACAGAATAATATGTGTTATAATATATTTTAGCACATATATTTTATGAGAAAGTTTCTGTCATTGTTGGTTTTTAGGTGTAAATAGGATGGACGGGTTCAAGTCCCGTCACTCGCACCAATTCAAAGACTGTATCGTTTTGATACAGTCTTTTTTGTAACTCTATGCTTTACTACACGGAATTGCATAACCATGATGAATTGCTTTGTACGAATTTTGCGGGATGTTTCTATGAATGTTTTTGGATACATAAAGTACGGGTATTTACAGATATTTCTCTTTTAATTCTGCTTTATATTTGTAATATGTATTTCTTGCTATGCCTATCATACGGATACAATCAACATCTTTCAAAGAGCCGTTAAAGTCCTTTGAGAACTTCAATATATCCTGTTTGGCTTTTATGCTTTTTTTGGTAGTGACTTTTGTACCATAGGGACGACCTATTTGCTTGCCTTTTTGACGGGCAGTCTCGATCCCCTCTCTGGTTCTTTGATGCAGATCGGCTACCTCTTTTTCTGACTGTTCGAATGCGAGGACGATCTGTTCCTTCGCCAACTCCATAAGATACTCGTTTACTGCTTTCAGAATAATATCGGTCTTTGTTCCTGTCAGTGTAATGTTATTTGACAGGGCTTTTTTGTATGTAGCTGTGTTGATATGAGGCTCTTTCAGGAATACAAGCTCAACACCCTTATCAAACAACTCCTGATATATACGAAAACCCGTTTCGGCATTGCGGCTCATCCTCGAAACACTGTCAAATATGATTGTATCACCTGTTTTTACGACCTTCAGCAGATATTCAAACATTTTCCTTCCTTCAGTCTTTGTACCTGTGTAAACTTCCTGTTTGATGACCGCTTCGGGACAGTATTTCAAAATGTTTCTGACCTGTCTTTCGATATTTTGTTTATTTGTCGATATGCGGCAGTAACCGTAAATCATTTTTATCACTCCAAACTTGATGAATATGTATACTGATATTATATTATCTTTTTGGTCAAAAATCAAGCCTGTTTCTATACTATACATCAAATTATCATCCGCTCCGCAAGATGCATCTTTCTTTATATTTTAGGTTAAAGTCAACAATTTTTGTGACCGTTATATATACAAAAAGTAGATTTTAACCTGCTCCCTGTTGATTTTCTGCAAGACATATATTACAATCTTATTAACAAATTTTTATTTTTAAAGGAGATGACAGACCATGTGGTCAAAACGCTTCAAATCTGCAATGGCAGTGCTTCTTGCGGGTTCCGTTATTGCAACGATACCTGCCGTATCCGCAAGTGCTGCCGTAACTGCAAATGCGGCTTCCGTTTTATCGGCAACCGCCTCTCAAAACGATTGGTATTACAGTGTCGTACCCTCTGCCACCCTTACTGAAGGAGAGTATGTATTCTATAATACCGCTACCAAGACCATTATGACCGACACCCTCGATGTCAACAACCATTCCTTCCCCTCCTACAAGACCGGCGGTTTCAGCTACTATACTTCCGAAACTAATGTACCAAAAGAATTCCGCTACAAGATCAAGTCTGCCGGCAACGGCTCTTACTACATCATCAACTCTGACGGTCTTTATCTTGACATAGTCAGATACGGCAATTTGAAATTTACTTCAACGCCTTCTCCTCTTGAATTTGAGGCAGTTAACGGCGACTATGCTCAGTTCATTATCAAGAAAAAGGTCAATGACCAGTATTATGCTATCTCTATGTACAGTAATGAATGGTTCACTGTACATGACTATGATGGCGATAAAGGGCAAGTTCTTGTTCCCATGAAATATGATAAGGATCATATCACTTTACAGGGTACGAAACTCTCTGACTACAATATCCAAGATTACGACAAAGACAGGGAATTCACTCCGAAAAGAGATGGTGATACCTATGATTTCTCCCGTAATGAACTCAAAATGGCTTTCGGCTTCTCTAACCGTATCGCTACGGGTATATGGGCAACTCCGGGCGAAACTCTCAAAATTTATGTTCAGGCTGACGGCACCGATCCCGTACCAAGACTTTTGTTCACTCAGCATATCTCCAAAGGCTCTGAAATAAGAGAAATTTCTCTTAAAAGAGGTTTGAATACCATCACCGTCCCGACTTTATACAGCGATTTCAGCAGCTATGAAACTCCCACCGAACCCGGCGGCTGTATCTATATCGTAAACCCCTATACTGAAACCGAACAAAGCAGCAATGTCAAGGTATACATTGAGGGCGGTGACAAAGTTCCTGTGTTCCGCAAGGGCGACAATGTAAGAGATTTCATCACAGAACTTAAAGACTACTATGCTAAATATCAGGCAGGTCAGAAAGGCTATCACAATGTTGTCGAGCTTACCTCAAAGCATACTCTCTTTACCCTCACTCTGACAAGAGTATATGAAGGCTATGTTACAAACGGTCTTGATCCCCAGGCAGCTTCTGAAGCATGGGATGCCTATATGGAAAGACTCTTTGAGTTCGGCGGTCTTACCCCCGAACAGTACAATACACTTATGCTACCCATCAAGATAAATCAGCCTTACGGCGGTGCTTATGCATCAGGTTACGGCTTCATGGGTATACAGGACGGAGATATGTCTGCTGCTGCCCTCACTGCTTCAAGGCGTGGCTGGGGCTACTCACATGAAACAGGTCATATCCTTGATGTAGCCGGAAGATGCTATGCAGAAGTTACAAATAATATGTGGGCTATGAGCTACGGTATTCCAAATGAAACTTTATATGATATTGCTATCCCGAAAAGAGCCTCTGAAATGACTCCCCTCGCTCAGAATGAGACAAACTCACTCTGGCAGACAAGCCCCTCAACTAATTTCTGGACACTCAGTATGTTCTGGGATCTCGAAGTGTATCATAACGGTTACTGGGCTGAACTTGACACCATGTTCAGAAAAGGCACCTGCGGAAATTCTGCCATTGACAATTATGTCAATAATATGTCAGTTGCCGAAAAGGTCGCTGTATATTCTTCAAAGATCGTCGGTATAGACCTCACCTACTACTTCAAGAGATACGGCTATCTTACAGATACATCTGTCAGCTATAAGAATGCCATAACTGCTCTTTCTCTCAGCAAGTTACAGCCTAAATTCTGGTATTATGATGACTATGCCTACAATATGCCCCTCAATACAAATATCGGCATAACGGGTACTGTTGAGGCTTCCTGTGACAAGTCCTCAAAATCCATCTACTTCACGATCTCCGACAGCTATAAAGATGCACATCTCGGCTTTGAGATAATCAAAGACGGCAAGGTCATAGACTTCACATGGGACTACAGATATATCACAGAGGATTCGGGTGACTATACCGTAAATGCTTATGACCGTTCTCTGAACGTCTACAAGACCATTACTTTCAACTATTCCTACAATCCTCAGCAGTTTATGGCACACTGCGGAAACAGCTATTACAGTTCTATCAAACAGGCTGTTGATGCTGCTCCCGACGGCGGTATCATTTATATCGACAAAACCGCTTCCATTGAGGAACAGGTAGTTATAGACGGAAAATCCGTCACTATCATGCCCTATGACAAAAATAAGAAGATCGTTGTCTACAACCATACGGGTACTGATCCCTTTATCATCAAGAACGGCGGTTCTCTTACCATCAAGACCGATTCCGATAAAGATGATATGTTCGTATTTGACGGTCAGAAACAGAATTATGCAAGGGCATTCACTCTCTCCGATAACTCCTCACTCACTCTCGGAAAAGGCGTTACTTTGAGACGTTTCTATATGAATAATGCAGGTGCTGCTGTCTACTGTTCAGGCTCTAAGTTAAACCTCAAAGGCTGTATCATTGAATACAATTCCTCCACATATGCAACTTTGTGGATAGGCGGCGGTTCTGTACTCAACTCTTCCGACAACACCATTTTCCGTCAGAATCGTACAGATTACTCAAGCTCTGCATTCTACACCTATGACGGCAACGACAAGGCTTATATCAAAGATACCGTCATGTACAAGAATTTCAGTGTACATCCTTCGACAGGCTCTACTATCTATGTAAGAGGCGGCTAT
The DNA here is from genome assembly GCA_902800005.1 of uncultured Ruminococcus sp. Lineage (GTDB taxonomy): Bacteria > Bacillota > Clostridia > Oscillospirales > Acutalibacteraceae > UBA1213. The sequence goes on from CADCCP010000010.1 coordinate 6,006, forward strand.
GTTTCCATCGGAAACGGCACTTCGATCTACTCAAACATCTCCGACTGGTATAACCTCCAAACCGTGTTTATCAGAAAGGACGGAAAAGTCGAATTCTCCGGTAAACTCGATATTACCGATATGGTAACGACTGAGGAAAAACTCTCTATCAATCCGCAGGTTTCAGGTGTCCTCAACATCAGGACTGCACCCTCATTTACAGGTGTCGGAAATGTTGTTGCTGTTCCCACGTCAGGCTCTTTCCCCAAGAGTATCACCAATGTCGTCAAGTACAACCACAACATATACAGCATTATAAATAAAACCGATTCTCTTGTTATAGCCGACATAATGCCTCTCCAGAACAACTCAAGAATATCTGCAACTTCCGTTGATCTGGGCAAGTCTGTTACGGTAAAGGCTGTTGCCGCAGGTGGTGACGGTAATTACACCTATGCTTTCTACTACAAAAAGGCTTCCGATACAAAGTGGACTACAAAACAGGATTTCAAATCTAATGCAACCGTTTCTGTAACCCCAGCTGACGAGGGTAAGTACAATATTTGTGTAAAGGTCAAGGACGGTACGGGTGCTGTTGAAAAGAAATATCTAATGCAACCGTTTCTGTAACCCCAGCTGACGAGGGTAAGTACAATATTTGTGTAAAGGTCAAGGACGGTACGGGTGCTGTTGAAAAGAAATATTTCGATGTCACTGTGAAGAAAGTGGCTCTTGCACTCAATGCATCAGTTTCCCCAAGTAAGATACTTCTGGGCAGCACCTTCACTGCAAAAGCCTCTGCAACAGGCGGTACAGGTTCTTATACCTACGCTTTCTACTACAAGCAGAAATCCCAGACTAAGTGGACTACAAAACAGGATTTCAAAACCAATAATTCTGTATCTATAAAGCCCGCAAAGGCTACAGGTTATGATGTATGCGTGAAGGTAAAGGATAAATCAGGCACAGTTGTAAAGAAATATTTCACCGTGAATGTGACAACTCCTCTTTCAATAAAGGCTGACATACCCGCTGATGCAAAACTCGGAATCAGTGTTCCCATAAAGATCACTGCAACGGGCGGTACACCTCCCTATAAATATGCCGTATACTACAAAAAGACCAGCGACACAAAATGGATCACAAAACAGGATTTCTTATCAACGACCAGCACAAGCATAAAACCCGTAAAAAATGCTGAATATGAGATATGCATAAAAGTAAAGGACAGCACAGGCACTGTTGCTAAAAAATACTTCTATGTGAAGGTTTCCAAGTAATCCGATAAAACCCCAAACATAAAAAATCCTCCGTTCTCAACTGAACGGGGGATTTTTTTCAATTCAACGCTTCTTTGCAAAGTTCTATTAAATCATCAAGTGTATTAAGAGTGCCTGCCCTTTTCCTGAGAGATGCCGCCCCATGTATGCCTTTGAAATACCATGCAGCGTGTTTTCGAGCCTCTTTCATGCCGATGTATTCACCCTTGTATTCACAGAGTTTTTCTATATGCCTTAATAATACACTTATCCTCTCCTCATTTGATACGGGAAAAGTCGGTCTGTCATGACCGAGAAGCATGGCAATCTCCTGAAATATAAACGGATTTCCCAACGCCCCCCTGCCTATCATGATGAGATCGCAATCAGTTTGTTCAAACATCTTTGCGGCAAGCTCCGCACTCGTTACATCGCCGTTACCGATGACGGGTATCTTTACAGCCTGCTTGACTTTTTTGATAATATCCCAATCGGCAGGCGGCATATATTGCTGTTGTCTTGTTCTGCCGTGAACGGTAACGGCACTTGCACCTGCCTGTTCGCATATTTTGGCGATCTCGACAGCATTTACGGAGTTATCGTCCCAACCCTTTCTTATCTTGACGGTGACAGGTATATCAACGGCTTTTGAAACAGCTTTTACTATCTCTCCGCACAGGTCGGGTTCTTTCATTAGAGCCGCTCCCGAATGATTCGAAGCTATCTTCGGTGCGGGACACCCCATGTTTATATCTATAATATCGGGTTTGTACTTCATGGATATTTCAGCCGCCTTTGCCATGACATCAGGCTCATATCCGAAAAGCTGTATTGCTGCAGGTCTCTCTTTATCCGACATTTCAAGCAATTCAAGCGACTTGTCATTATTATATGTAATGCCCTTTGCACTGACCATCTCTCCGACTACATAAGCTGCACCGAATTCAACACACAATTCTCTGAAAGCCCTGTCTGCAACTCCCGCCATCGGAGCAAGTGCCGCAAATCCCTTTATCTCAACATTCCCTATCTTCATAAAATACCCCTTTACAATTCATAATTAATAATGCATAATGCATAATTATGTGAAATCGACTTCATATTTTTAACCTGTAAGTTGTTGTGGTGGGTTATATATACCTTTCAAATAAAAAGTGAAAAAATATATAAAAAGTATTGAACAACCTACCACAACCCACCACAGTTCTTTTAAAGAATTATAGAATGTTGAATCGATTGAACATTTTTGAAAGTCGACTTTCCATTTTGCACAGTCGACTGTGCATTTTTGCAATCGATTGCAAAATTTATATTTCTTTTAAAGAAAGGTGTAGGGTTGTGTAGGCTTTACTATACCTTTCTGTATAAAAAAATCAAAACCGAAAAATATAAAAAAAGTATTATACGACCCTACACTACCCTACACCATGTGAATAAAGAATTATAAAAATGTCAAGTAGACTTTACATTTCTCATTTCTCATTTCTCATTCCTCATTCCTCATTTATCATTCAGTTTGATTTTGTCCCAATAGGCTTTATAAGCCTGTTCATTCTTGTTGAGTGACGGTTCATAATAGACCGTTCCCACGAGGTCATCAGGCATATATTGCTGTTGTGTCCAGTGATTAGGGAAATCATGCGGATATAAATAGAACTGACCTTTTTTCTGAACGTCATCACCGTCATAATGCTTGTTTTGCAGATGTCGGGGAAAGCCCTTTCCATAGCCTTTCTCTACATCTTGCATAGCTTTATTTATAGCCATATATGCGGAATTTGATTTAGGTGACTGTGCCACGAGTATAACGGCATTTGCAAGAGGTATTCTCGCTTCGGGCAAGCCTACCGCCAAAGCCGTATCAACGGCGGCTTTAACTATGGGGATAATATTCGGATTGGCAAGTCCCACGTCTTCACTTGCACATACAAGAAGTCGCCTGCAAGCTGAAGGCAGATCTCCTGCTGCCAATATCCTTGCAAGATAGTGAATAGCCGCATCTGCATCCGAACCTCTCATAGACTTCTGGAAAGCTGACAGCAGATCATAATGTTCGTCACCCTCACGGTCATATTTAACAGCACTCTTTTGTGTAAGCTGCATGACCGTTTCAAGAGAAACTTCACGTTTACCGTCTATCATCATGGACGATATGACAGACAATTCAACTGCATTGAGGGCTTTTCTGACATCTCCCCCACACGCATAAGCTATATGTTCCGCCGCTTTTTCAGGCATGACGATATTTTCACCTGTTTCATTTTGAAGGAACTCTACCGCCCTTTTGACTGCTTTCAATACATCGTCTTTTTCAACGGGCTTGAATTCAAATACTGTTGAACGGCTGAGAATAGCCCCATGTATATAAAAATACGGATTTTCGGTAGTAGAGGCGATCAAAGTTATACTGCCGTTTTCAATGTACTCAAGTAAAGTTTGCTGTTGCTTTTTATTGAAATACTGTATCTCGTCAAGATAGAGAAGTATACCGTTTACACCGCCAAATCCCGAAAGTTCACCGACAATGTTTTTAATATCAGCCGTTGAAGCATTAGTGCCGTTGAGTTTACGGAGAGTTTTATTTGTTTGTTTTGCGATGATAGATGCAAGAGTAGTCTTACCGACTCCCGATGGACCGTAAAAAACCATATTGGGAATATTACCTGAAAGAATTATATTTCTGAGGGGCTTGTTTTCGTCAAGCAGGTGATGTTGACCTGAAATTTCATCAAGAGTTTTCGGTCTGAGCCTGTCCGCAAGCGGTGCCGTCATAATATACCTCCCTTGTAAATTGAAAAGAGAGTGGAACATGGAAATAACTCCACTCTCCACTCTCAAAACTTCACTCTTATTTCATGATCTCTGTAATGCGTTTTGCAAGTCCGTCAGCATCAAGACCGAATTCAGCGAGAAGTCCCAATGCAGGACCGCTGTGACCGTAAGTGTCATCTATACCGATTCTCTTGACGGGTACGGGACAATATTCGGAAGTCACAGCACATACAGCTTCACCAAGACCGCCTATTATACTATGTTCTTCAACGGTGATGATCTTGCCTGTTTCCTGAGCAGCCTTTATGATAATGTCCTTGTCAATGGGCTTTATGGTGTGCATATTGATAAGACGGGCATTGATACCCTTTTCTTCAAGAGCCATGACAGCTTTGAGAGCTTCATTTACAACAAGACCTGTTGCAATGACAGTAACATCTTTACCGTCCTTGAGGGTGATACCCTTTCCGAGTTCAAACTTATATGTATCGGGATCATTGAAAGTATCGATAGCAAGTCTGCCGAGTCTGATATAAACGGGACCGTTGTAGGCAAATGCAGCTTTGACGGCTTCCGTCATTTCATAGTGATCGGCAGGATTGAGAACGACCATTCCGGGAATGGTTCTCATCAAAGCAAGGTCTTCACAGCACTGATGGGTAGCACCGTCTTCACCTACGGTTATACCTGCATGAGAACCCGCTATTTTGACGTTCAAGTGGGGATAGCCTACGGAATTTCTTATCTGTTCATAAGCCCTGCCCGTTGCAAACATTGCAAACGATGCTGCAAAAGGAACTTTTCCGCAAGTAGCAAGACCTGCTGCAACGCCTATCATATTGCCCTCTGAAATACCGCAGTCAAAGAACCTGTCGGGATAGGCTTTTTTGAATATTTCGGTTTTAGTAGCAGCCGCAAGGTCTGCATCAAGTACAACTATTTCGGGGTGAGTTTTTGCCAGCTCGCAGAGTGCAAGACCAAAACTTTCTCTTGTAGCGATTTTCATGACATTAGCCCTCCAATTCTTTAAGCTGTGCATTGAGTTCTTCAATGGCAATTTTATATTCATCGGCATTGGGAGCTTTTCCATGCCAGCCGACCTGATCTTCCATGTATGAAACGCCCTTGCCCTTTATAGTATCGGCAATAATGACAGTGGGCTTTCCTTTTATTGTCTTGGCTTTTTCAAAGGCGGATTCTATCTCGTTGAAATCGTTGCCGTTCATTCTGATAACTTCAAATCCGAAGCCTTCAAATTTCTTTCCGATGTCTCCCAGACCTGCAACATCATCTACATGACCGTCTATCTGCAAGCGGTTGAAATCGACTATCATGCAGAGATTGTCAAGTTTCATATGGACTGCAAACATGGCAGCTTCCCAGACCTGACCTTCCTCACATTCGCCGTCACCGAGCATGGTGTAAACTCTGTAATTTTTGTTGTCGAGTTTGCCGGCAAGAGCCATTCCGCAGGCAGCGGATACACCCTGACCGAGTGAACCTGAACTCATGTCAACGCCGGGAGTACCTTTCATATCGGGGTGTCCCTGAAGCATTGCACCGATATGACGGAGAACTTTTATCTCGTCAGTTGAAAAATATCCTTTCAATGCAAGTGCGGCATAGAGAGACGGACAGCAGTGACCTTTTGAAAGGACAAATCTGTCTCTGTCGGGGTTTTTGGGATCGGCGGGATCGACGTTCATTTCTTTGAAATAGAGGTATGTCATAATATCGGCAGCCGAAAGCGAACCGCCCGGATGTCCCGATTTCGCATTGAACACACCCTCTATCGTCCATATACGCACCTTACAGGCAATTTTCTGCATTTCCAACAATTCTTTACTATCCATTGCAAGCCATTCCTCCGATTTCATTTTGTTATTTAAGAAGATTATAGCACACACGTTCGCACTTTTATTTCCTTAAAAGAATTAAAAATACATAACATCACTTTTGTATCTTAGTACCCGATTTTTTAGACTTTTTACGTAAATTTTCGGTCAATTTGCGTTTTGTGCTGATGGTAGAGCAGATGATGAAGCCGATTATGACAAGTCCCATACCGATGAGTATAAGTCCCCACATGAGGTAATTTATACTGTCATTCTGAGAGCTTTCACCGTCCTTGATGTCACGGATCGCATTGTCAGAGCTTTTGTTGCTTGTTTCGGCTTCAAGGCGTTTTCTGAGATATTCCCAATCTTTTGAAGTCAGTTCGGAATTGTCGATGGACGTTTCCCTGTATGTAGAAGGTTCACTGCTTTCTTCATAATAGTATTCTGTAGTTTCGCTGTCCTCGTCCTGACTTGACGTTCCGTAATAGTATATTATAGGTTCAAAGCTGCTTTCGGGAGAGCTTTCACTTTCTTCATAGTAGTAATAGCTCGATTCAGTTTCATAGTAGTAGCTGCTTTCCTCGAACTCGGAATATTCGTTTTCTTCCTCAGAGGATTCTTCATCATCTTCAGAGGATTCCTCTTCTTCGTCATCGGAGAATTCGGATTCATCAGTTTCGGAAGATTCCTCCTCAGAAAATTCGGAAGAGTCTTCTTCTTCGTCAATGCTTTCCTGTACAAAAGGCGATTCGGAAAGCTCGGTGCTTTCCTCGTCATTTTCTGCATGAACGCCCAAAGAAACCGAACATATCCCCGCAAATGCCATGCACAATGCTATCAGTTTTAAAAAGCCTTTTCTGCTTTTCACGATCAACAGCCCCTTTCATACAGCTCTATACAACAAAGATTTTACCAAACTTATATCAATAAATCAAGTATTTCTTCAAAACATACTCCGTCCTGAACGGGAATTTCCATTTCATTCGACAGTGCCACGCACTTTCCGACAAATTTCGCTGCTTTCTTGACTGACTCTTCAAGATCAACGCCATTTACGGCATCGGCAGCTATGATGGAAGCAAAGACATCGCCGGTTCCTGCATGGGACTTTCCTGTTATGCCGAAGGAAAGCATTTTTCTTTTATCGCCGTCACAGATGAAATTGCCTATATTTTTTCCCTGCATAATGCCTGTTATTACAATTTTACCTGCTCCCATTTTTTTGAGCCTGTAAGCAATTTCTTCTATCTCGTTTAAAGAATATTCCCCGTCATGATAAGGCGTATCCGTCAGGATACACGCTTCCGTCAGATTAGGGGTAAGTATATCCGACAGCGGTACTAAATTTTTCATTTCCCTGCACAGCTTTTCATCTATCGTTGCATATGTTTTGCCGTTGTCTGCCATAGCGGGATCGACTGTCACGGAAGTATTTTTATCGGCAAATCTCCCGATAAAGTCCTCTACTATTTTCGCCTGTTTTTCAGAGCCTAAAAAGCCCGTATAAATGCCGTCAAACTGCAAGCCGAGCTTTTCCCATTTCATGTAATAGGCTTTCATCTTGTCGGTATAGTCGTCAAAAAAGTAATCTTCATATCCCGTGTGATTTGAAAGTATCGCCGTAGGCACTGCACAGCACTGTATTTTCATAGCCGAGATTATAGGCAGAGATACAGTTAAACTGCATCTGCCGAATCCCGAAAAATCGTTTATTACTGCAATTTTTTTTTGTCGTTTCAAAAACTCCAACTCCTAATTTATTGCCAAGCCGTCTATATCCCAGTCAAAGTCAAAGAAGGAAATTCCGCCCTGAACACCGTTTAAATGAGTGTATGAGATCATCGCATTTTCCTTGAAATAATCATAATTTGCGATCAAGCCGTCATCTTTGAGTTTTCCGACAAAGTTAAGAGCCATTTCAATTTTCTTCTCTTTATCGGCATTCAGATATTCCTCACTTTCAAGGAAATTTGCTGCTTGACTCTCTGCCTGATGCATTTTTTCCCAAAGGTCATATGATTCTTCTTCAGTGCCGTACTCTTGAACGGAATTTTCAGATACGGACTGCTGTGGAACAGTTTCGGCATTATTTCCGCACGCCGACAGCAAAACAACAGAACATATTGCCAAAATAAATATCTTTTTCATTTTTCATCACCCAATACTATTTGTACTATTTCAGACGGTTTTGTTACAAAAAACGTATCGGGAAAATATCTTTCCATTTCCTGACGGGTGCCGTAGCCGTACAGACAGCCGATGAAATCCGTTTTTGCCATGAACGCACCCTCTGCATCAAACTTTGTATCGCCTATCATGACGGCTTTTTTATCCCTGCCCAGATTTTCAAGCACATATTCTATGACCTGTATCTTGGTATGTCTTTCAGGCGTTCCGCTTGAACCGCCTACAAAATCAAAATACCTGTCAAGTTCCAGCATTTTGACGATCTTATCTGCAAAAGGCTGATATTTTGTCGTGGCGACCGCAAGCAGTACACTTTTATCTTTGAGTTTCTGCAAAGTTTCGGGAATGCCGTCATATGCCTTATTTTTGTAGATACCCGTTTCAACGAAATTTCTTTTGTATATCTGCAAGCCCGTTTCGGCATCTTCATCAGAAAATCCGCATCTTTTCAGGCTGTCCGTCAAAGGCGGTCCTATAAAACTTGCAAGCGTTTTTTCATCGGGCAGAGGTCTTTGCATTTCATTAAACACTATTTTTACACAATCAAGTATGCCCTCGCCTGACTCACTCAAAGTACCGTCAAGGTCAAACAATGCTATATCATATTTTTTCATTTTCCGACACCTTTCATTGTAAGGGATATTCTGCCCTTTTCAGTATCGACATTCAGTATGCGTACATTTACCACATCGCCGACTTTCAGCACATCAGACGGATGTTTGATACGTTTTTGGCTTATCTGAGAAATATGCACCAATCCGTCCTGATGTACGCCTATATCCACAAATGCACCGAAGTCAATGACATTTCTGACAGTGCCTTTCAGTTCCATGCCTTCTTTCAAGTCGCTTATATCAAGCACATCTGTCCTTAAAAGCGGGGGAGGAAGTTCATCTCTCGGATCACGTCCCGGCTTTGTGATCTCTTTTATGATGTCCTGTAAGGTCGGCACACCTACACCTGTTTTTGCACTGATGTTTTCAAGTCCGAGAGTTTTGGCTTTTTGGGGAAGATCACCTATATTGCCATTTGATATGTCTGAAAGTTCGTATCCGCACAATTCAAGCAGCTGCTTGGCAGCAGTATAGGATTCAGGGTGTACGCCTGTGTTATCAAGGGGATTCTTGCTTTCAGGCACTCTAAGGAAGCCTGCACACTGTTCAAAGGCTTTAGGTCCGAGTTTGGGGACTTTTTTGAGTTCCGCACGTGAACTGAATGCACCGTTCTCTTCACGGTAGGCAACGATATTTTTTGAAACAGTAGAGTTGACACCCGATACCCTTGAAAGAAGTGCAGGTGAAGCTGTATTCAGGTCTGCACCGACACTGTTGACACAATCCTCCACAACTCCATCAAGTGCTTCACTCAGACGTTTCTGAGGCATATCATGCTGATACTGTCCGACACCGATGGCTTTCGGTTCTATTTTGACAAGTTCTGCCAGCGGATCCTGCAATCTTCTTGCAATGGAAACGGCACTTCTCAAAGTCAGATCCAGATCGGGCATTTCTGCCGCCGCCAGCTTTGAAGCCGAATAAACAGATGCACCTGCTTCATTTACAACCATATACGACACTTTATCGTCAATTTCAGATATGCACTCTGCTGTAAACATTTCTGTTTCTTTGGAGGCTGTGCCGTTGCCTATGGCGATTATTTCAGCATGGTATTTCTTTATCATGTCTTTCAGTGTCTGCTTTGATCTTTTTACTTGAGATTCGTTGTGAGTGGGATATATGACAGAGGTATCAAGCACCCTGCCCGTAGCGTCAACGACTGCAAGTTTACAGCCTGTTCTGTAACCAGGATCAAGACCTATCGCAACATGACCTTTGACAGGCGGCTGCATCAAAAGCTGTCTCAAGTTAACTGCAAACAGCTTGATAGCCTGTTCATCAGCCATATCCGTGAGTTCTGAACGTATCTCTCTTTCGACAGACGGGAATATAAGTCTTTCATATGCATCTTCACAAGCCGTTTTCACAAGATCGGAACATTCATTTTCGCCTTTCACGGTCAGCCTTTCTATGATATTCAGACACACCTGTGTATCTATCTCTATGCCGACTTTCAGAAAATCCTCTTTTTCACCTCTGTCAATTGCAAGTATCCTATGGCTCGGTATATTTCTGACAAGCTCCTTATAGTCATAGTACACTGTGTAAACACTTTCCTTTTCGGCATCGACAGCCTTTGAAACTATGAATGCATTGTATCTGATGACGCTTTTAAGACGTTTTCTTATCTCGGCATTGTCGGATATATTCTCGGCAATGATGTCCATAGCACCCTGCAAGGCTTCTTCCGCACTTTCAACGCCCTTTTGAGTATCGGCAAATTTCTCTGCTTCCGCAAGAGGAGAGATATTTCCCTGTGCAAATATCAAGTCTGCGAGGGGTTCAAGACCTTTTTCCTTTGCGACAGATGCACGGGTCTTTCTTTTTGGCTTGAACGGTCTGTAAATGTCTTCAAGTTCCGCAAGAGTCTTTGCACCGTCAAGAGCCTTTGCAATATCGTCATCCATCTTTTCAAGTCCCGTTATCAAGTTGAATATCTCCTCACGCCTCTTGTCAAGACCTCTGAGATATTCAAGTCTTTCACTTATTTCTCTGATAGTCTGGTCATCGAGAGTGCCATGCAATTCCTTTCTGTAACGGGCAATGAACGGGATAGTATTTCCCTCGTCAAGCAAATTTATTATATTCTGTGCATACTCTTCCTTTATTTTAAATTCCTCTGAAAGCTGTTTGCAATATTCCATCTTTTTAATTAATAATTAATAATTAATAATTAATAATTATTGTTTCTGCTCCAATTATCATTAAAAATCAATTATAATTATTTCTCCTTTCTCCTTAACATTATTTTTTAGCATTATTGATTATTAATTAATGACATGATCCATTGTGCTGTCCAACAAATGACATATATGACGGGCTGGTGTAAGAGATAGAACAATAAGGCGTGTCTGCCGATAAAGGCAAGGGGAGGGATATGTTTTTTTGCCGTCCACTTGGGGAACTTCTTTTTTGGGATAAGCCTGCCCAAAAATCCGCCTGCAAAAAACAGGAATATCCATGGCACTATCGGGAAATAGTCCGATGAAAAGAATGTGTTGTTCGGGAATCCGAACATGAAAAGAAAGTTTGTCGTATACCAATTTTCCGGGAACTTCATTTCAAGAAGAAACGGTATTCCGTAAGTGCCTTCGGGAGTGCCAAGCAAAAATACAAAAATTAAGGCATTCACAAATATTCCGACCCACATCGGAATTAAGGACAGGTATTTTTCGATCAGTCCGTATAATATCATACATGATGCAAGCATATGCAGGATACCGAAAACAACTATATATTCCGGCTTGAACAGATATGTTACAAGAGTGACACCAAGTGCGATCAGCCCTAACTTTACGCCCCTTTCAAGATTTGATTTCGACAGATTGCAAGCCATGCCCGATATGACTATAAATCCGCCTGCGAACCACGGTTCAGCCGGCATGAATATATCCATAAGCTTAGTTCCCCATGAAAAACCAAACATGACACCTGCCATATAAAATGCATGATAAAATATCATGCACACTACCGCAAGTCCCCTCAGTTCATCAAGCATATGCAATCTCCATTTTTTCTTTTTGGCTTCGTCCGCCATTCAGAACACTCCCCTTTTGAAATCAAAAATGATGAATCAAAAAAGAACATAAAAAATTTTCCATTCTTTATTTCTCATTTCTCATCTCTATTGATTTAATCTGCCGATGTATGTTATAATAATTATACAATCAATTATATCAGCAAACTTTGATATAATCAAGAAGAATAAGTGAGGTTTTTTAAATGAACGATTTAAAAATCGGTGCGGAAAATACGGTCTCTGCCAAAGTTACACCAAAAAATACCGCTCTTGCCATGCAAAGCGGAACTCTGGAAGTATTTGCTACACCTTCAGTTTCGGCTCTCATGGAAAAAGCTGCTTGTGAGTTGGTGCAGCCCTTTCTTGATGAGGGCATAACGACTGTCGGCACTATGATCTCTCTGGAACATATCAGTGCAAGTCCCGTCGGTGCGGATATTACTGCAAAGGCTGTTTTGACGGACGTTGACGGCAGAAAATTCTCTTTCGACATTTTCGCTTACGACAATGCGGGGCTTATAGCACAGGGAAAACATGAACGCTTTTCTGTGAAAGCGGAAAAATTTATGCAAAAAGCAAACTCTAAGATCTGAAAGGAACGGTATATCATGAAAAAATCAGAAAAGGCTGTCGAATTTAAAAAAAGAAATAACTGCTGTCAGGCGGTCTTATTGGCATTCGCTGACAAACTGCCACTTGACGAAAACACCCTTCTTCAGATAGGTTCCGGCTTCGGTTCGGGCATGGGAGGCATGGAGGCAACTTGCGGTGCATTGTGTGGAGTATGCATAGCTGCAGGCATGATGAACGATACAGCAAAACCTACAAAAATGCTTTCAAGAAATATTCTCAATGATTTTCAGACAAGCTGCGGGGCTACTCTCTGCAAAGACCTCAAAGGCGTTTCTACAGGAAAGATGCTTTGCAGTTGTGATGATTGTGTAAAGAATGCCGTTCTTGCACTTGAGAGAGCTTTCGGCATGGAGGATTGACACAATGCCTGACTTATCCGATTTAAATGTACCTGTTGTTGCACTCGTTATAGCAGGTATCGGCATGACGATACTTCTCATAATACTTGTATGGTATATCATCATGCGTGTGACCTTCAGAAAAAAAGTCTATGCAAAAATAATCGATACTGCAAAACGTCCCGTCAAGGACAAGAAAAAGAAAAAGCCTCTCACCCCGCAGGAACAAATTGCCATACTTAAAAAAGGCGATCCCCTTGAACAGTTCACTTATCAGTATTCACCGATATACGAGTATGAGTACAACAACAAGAGTTTCCGTACACCGAGCGGTTTCTACACCCTCAAACAAAATATTTTTAAACTCAATACTGTGAAAAAAATTTATATTGATCCCGACGATCCAAACAGGTTGTTTGATCTGAGATTTTACCGTGCAAACCTGGTACGTGCAGCGATAATGGGTATCATACTCATAGCTGTGGCAGGCATACTTATATTTTTCTTTCACTGAAATACAACGAAAAGGCGATATTCCCTAAACAAAGGAATATCGTCTTGACGTTATAAAGACTTTTCAAAAAAAATCATGTTCTGATACACGGAAATTTCGATATATACGCCGAGAAATTTGCAAGAGAGAATAAACTTTCAGAACATACATTATTTTGAGTAGCAGAAGGTGATCATGTTGGTTAATAGAATATTGGATAAATTGATATTAATGAAAGACAAGAAACTGACAGAAGATGATGTTGATTTTGCCCGCAGATGCCTGTCCGATAAAGAGCCTTTGGTCAGATCGGAAGCAGTAGGCTTGATATGCAGTTCCGATTTTTTCAATGAAAAAGATATTGAAAGACTGCTGACTTTGTTTGACGATGATGAAATGACGGTTAGAGCCGAAGTATATGACGGGTTGTCGGAATGCACAAATGAAATTGTTTCAGAAAAATTAAAAAATGCCGTTTATTCGGAGAAGGATGATATTGCACGTTCTTATGCAATAGAAGCATGGACGGATACGATAATAAATATTTCCGCCGGCACTTTTGATAAAGAGATAAATTTTATCAGGTCGATACAAAACTTCGATTTCATACAGCAGTCGGAATATAGCCGACTTGCCTGTGAATGTGCACTTTATTCCTTTAAAGTCAAAGGTGCATTACAAGGTATGCTGTCGTTTCTGGAAAGTGAAGACTATCATATCCAATGTTCTGTTATAAACAGCTTGATGCGGATATTGAGAAAAGATGATGTTTCCGAAACAAGCCGTGTACTTTCCGAATTTTTAAACAAGCACCCCTGCAAAGCGGTAAAGGGTTGTATAGAAGAATTTTTTAGTGAATTTGTATCTGAAAATACGGATTTTAATTGAGTCCGGAAAGGCATACGATAAAATATGTTTTTCCCTCAACATCAAATAAGCAGGCGAGGAAATTGTACTTTCCTCGCCTGCTTGACGTGGCACGCTGAAAGGGACTCGAACCCCCGACCTACTGGTTCGTAGCCAGTCACTCTATCCAACTGAGCTATCAGCGCACATGATCTTTATCAGACTACCCGATTATTATAACATATCGATTTTCAAATTGCAAGAGTTTTTTAAAAAAATTATTTTAAAAGTATATAAAGACCTATTCCTGCAAGCAGTTCACATACAAATATAACAGGTATGCCTATCATAAAAAGTTTATGTTTCGTTTTGTGGTGTATGATGTTCATTGTGACATACATTGTTATACAGCCGCTGAGGGCTGCCACTGTCATAAGCGTTTTTTCGGGTACTCGCCATTTTTTACGCTTTGCAGCATTTTTGTCTTTTATTGTTATTGCTGCTGCCGCTATGTTCATGATAATTGCATATACTATCAGCAAAATATGATACCATTCCAATTTTTTCCTTCTCCTGTCATTAAATTTATATTTCTATTATATATTTATATATCGATAAAATCAAGGCGGTGTTTGCATGAAAAAAATATTTGTATCTGCAATAGTGCTGATATTGAGTTTTACATTGATGTCTTTCAGGGGAGGGAAAGATGTGAGAGCTGTATCCGGTGAAATGCGTGGTATATGGATACCGTATATGTCGCTTACTCTTTCTGAGGGTGAACGCACCGAACAGGGCTTTCACAGAAAAATTGATGACATGGTAAAAAAGTGTGCCGAGTACAAGATAAATACTGCCATAGTTCAGGTACGCCCTTTCAGTGATGCTTTATACCCATCGGATATATTCCCGTATTCCCACATTATCACGGGGACGCAGGGAACAGCCCCTGATTTTGATTGTCTGAAATATATAATTGAAAAATTCCATGAAAAAAATATAGCCGTTCATGCATGGGTAAATCCTCTGAGAGTTTCAACAGGTCAGACACCTGCATATATCGCAGAAAGCAACCCCTGCAAAAAATACCCTACTTTCACATATAAAGACGGGATATATTATGATCCGTCATACCCCGAAGTGCGAAAGTTGATAATTGACGGTATAGCGGAGATCGCCAGAAATTATGATGTTGACGGTGTGCAGATAGATGACTATTTCTACCCGTCGGAAGATTTGGATTATGATAAAAAGAGTTATGACGAATATGCAAAGTCTGTGAAAAGTGATTTTCTGCCCGTATCGCAGAGTGAGTGGAGAAAGGCAAATATCAATATGCTTGTGGAGGGCATATATTCAAGAGTGCATTCGATAAAGGAAAATATAGTATTCGGCATAGCTCCTCAATGTAATTTTGACAACAATGAAAAAATAGGTGCAGATGTGGGGGTATGGTGTTCACAGAGGGGATATATTGATTATATATGCCCGCAGATATATGTCAGCAACGACCACCCTGTATTTCCGTTTGAACCGCTTGCGGACAGGTGGAAGGCAACTGTTTCAAATACAGATATAAAGTTATATACAGGGCTTGGAATGTACAAGGCAGGCTCGGATGCGGACAGCGGTACATGGCTTTTGAGTGACGACAATCTCAAAAAACAGATAGAATATATCAGAAAAATAAATGCAGACGGTTTTATTTTATATTCCTATGAATATCTTGAAAGCAAGTCAACAGAAAAAGAAGTAAAAAATGCCTTGTCAGTCATTGACTGATAGTGGAGTGACAAACATCGTTTTCTGATTGGTATATATGACCATGCCGGGCTTTGCTCCCTGCGGTTTGCTGACGAATTTTACCTTCGTGTAGTCAACAGGTACTTTACTTGAATTTCGTGCCTTGCAGTGAGCCGCCGAAAGTGCCGCCGCATACAAAAGCGTGTTTTCATCAACTTCACGACCGTTTGTTATAATTATCGTATGCGAGCCGGGTATATCTTTGGCATGAAGCCATATATCGCTTTTATTTGCATATTTCAATGTCAGTTTATCATTTTGCCTGTTGTTTCGTCCAATGAGTATCTTAAAGCCTGCTTCAGACGTAAATTCAAGCGGTGGCAAGGCACTTTCCGATTTTTGTTTTTTGCCTTTGGATTTTATATATCCCTGTTCGGCGAGTTCCTGACGGATCTCATCAAGTTCCCTGACGCTCTCGGCACGGGAAAGGCTGTCCATAACAGAGGATATATAATCAAGTTCTGTTTCGGCTTTTTCAATTTGGACTTTCAAGACTTGTTCGGCAGTTTTGGCTTTTTGATACTTCTTGTAATATCTCTGAGAGTTTGCTGACGGGGACAATGCCCTGTCAAGAGGAATTTTTATCTTTGCAAGATTTTCGTCATAGTAATTCTCTACTTCACATTCATCAAGACCTTTTTCGAGCCTGTACAAATTTGCTTGTATCAAGTCACCGCATATACGGAAATATTCCCTGTCTGCACAGGCGGAAAGTTCCTCATTTTGCAGATATATTTTTTTTATAAGTCTTGAAGCCGTGTTTGAAAGCAGTTTGTTGAGGTCATCGGATTTTTGTCTGACGTTCTCAAGCATATCCCGCCTTGAATAATAGGTGTCAAGCAGTTCGCAGAAGCTGTTTCGTTTGTCGGAACGTCCCGTTCCGTACTGCTGGATATGCTCAAATGTAAAGTCAACAGGTTTTTTAGTGCCGTCCGTGATGATATACGGTTCACCCGTACAGTCACGCACGGCATTTATCGTTCTCTTCAAGAAAAATCTCAATCTGGAAACGCTTTCTTCATCAAGTTCGGAAGTGTACAGATCTCTGCCGTGACCGGCAAGATGTTCCCATTCTCTGCAAATAATGGGGGATATGCCCTGTACGACAGAAAGGAGTGCTTTTGACAGTGACATATTTCTTGATATATTCTGAACGGCAGTGATAATATCGTCTGCACCGTGTTCAAGGATACATAATTTATTTTGAGCGGGCGGAAATTCATATTTCATATTGGGCAGGACAAGTCTCTGTGATGACATGGAAAGATCGACACGTTTGACGGCATCTATAATAATGCCGTCACCGTCAATGAAAAACGGTATCGCCGAGTTCATTCGTGCCTTCAAAGTCAAGTAAAAGCAGTCTTTCAAGTTCGGGCTGACGTATATTCCTGAGCCTTGCCCCCGAAAGACGTTTTCTTAAAAGCATACACAGCATGGGGGGAACTTTGGGATTTTCGGGTGATGCGGAAGTTATATTTATGCGGGGGGAGTTCGCCCGTGCAGAGATGAGCAGTTTTTTTACCCCCTCTCTTGATCGCATGGAAAGAATTATCTCATCTTTTGAGGGCTGATAAATTTTATCGACCTTACTGTTTATCAAATTTTCTTCAAGTTCTTTTTTTATATGCCTTAAAAAAGCTCCGTCAAGTGCCATAATACTTCTTCCTTTCGTTAGAGTGGAGAGTTGAGAGTGGAGTTGTTTAAAGATACACTTTTTGTTTGATTTTTGCAAAAAGCGGTATTACATAAATGCTCCACTCTAATAATGTAATTATAGTTTGATTTGTGGGAAATGTCAAAGGGATAAAAGGGAAATATTGGGAGATAAAAAAATTGTAATAGATTTGTAACTAATATCGTTGTATACGTTTACAAAAATGTTTATTTTAAGATATGCATAATGCACAATGAAAATGTTTTTTAATTCTTTCTGAGAAGATAAAAAACTGCAATTTATCGTCAAAATCACCAAAAACATTTAAATGTTAAAATTTGTAAAGTAAAAAAAATCGTATATTCTGCTTGCTTTTTTCGGTCGGTCATTGTATAATTATCAAAGATAAAGTCCGATTTAATGGGCTTTAAAAAATTTGATTTTGTAATTAGGAGGACGATTACAATGTACAAGAAAAAGATTATTGGCATTGCACTTATCGCAGCTATGGTAAGTTCAATGACAGCACTGTCTGTTTCCGCAGGTCGTAACAGTTTCGATGGCGATGAGATCGAGACTTATACCGAGAATCACACATTCGGTATCGTTGGTGCAATGACAGATTGGGGCGGACAGCCTGACGTAGCTATGACCGATCCCGATGGTGACGGCATTTATGTAGGTATCTACAAGGATCTCGCAGCAGGTACCTATGCATTTAAAGTACGTGCCGACAGCAGTTGGGATGACAGTTGGGGTATGTATGAAGCAGATTACGAGAGAACAATGAACAGCCAGACCGACTGCTCTATTACAGTTGAGGGTACAACGGACCTTATCGTTACACTCGATACAAACGGCGATGACGAAGTTGTATGGCCTGTATCTTTCTTCACAACAGACAGCAAGGAAGAAAGCAAATACGGCATTTGCGGCTTGTTTACAGGTTGGGGCGGCGATCCCGATGCTCCCATGTATGAGTATGCAGAAGGCAAGTATGTGGGTATCGTTAAAGACGTTGCAGCAGGCGACTATGCATTTAAAGTACGTGCCGACAGCGATTGGGTTGAAAGCTATGGCGTGTATGAAGAAGACTATGACAGAACCAACAACAGTCAGACTGACTGTGCTATGACTATCGAAGCAGACGAAGAAAAAGGCGACCTTATTGTGTTCTTTGACACAACAGGCGATGACGATCAGATTTGGCCTGTATCATGGTCAGTAATTACTCCTGTCTCTGTTCTTAATGTTTACAGTGGCAAGTTCGTTGAAGAAGAAGAACCTGTATCAGAAGAACCCTCAGAGATTATCAATCCTCTTACACCGAGCAAATACGGTATCGTTGGTTCAATGACAGGTTGGGGCGAAACAGATGACTACCCGATGTTTGAAACAGAGACCGGCGTATTTGAAGGCGTTACAAGCGTTCTTCCCGCAGGCGACTATCAGTTCAAAGTACGTGCTGACAGCGATTGGGCTGAAAGCTATGGCGTATATGAAGCAGATTACGACAGAACTAACAACAGCCAGACCGATATCGGAATCACTCTCAGTGAAGATGCAGCTATCACTGTTAAACTCGATACAACAGGCGATGACGATCAGATCTGGCCTGTAAGCTACAAGATCGGTGAAGGCGAGTGGGTATACACAGGTAAACCCGTTGAGGAAGAGCCTGTAGTATCAGAAGAGCCCGTATCAGAGCCTGTATCAGAGCCTGTATCAGAGCCTGTATCAGAGCCTGTATCAGAGCCTTCCGAAACGTCTGTTCCCGTTGTAGAGCCCTCAGAAACATCAAAGCCTGAGTTCTATGAAACAAAGGTAACTGACTATGTATACTTCGACAACAGCGAAACAAAGTGGGACGAAGTTTATGCTTACTGGTGGGACAGCGACTATGCAAGAACATATGACCTCGAAGGCAATGACTGGGGTATCGTAAAGACAACTAACCCTGAAACAGGTGCAGAAGGTTGGGAGCCCGTTAAATTCCCCGGCACAAAGATGACTCAGATCGAAGGTACAGACATCTGGCAGGCAAGAGTTCCTTTTGAAGCAGATTTCATCATCTTCGGCAGCGGTAAGAGCGATGAACAGGTTCAGGCAGGCGAGATCGGCTATCAGACAGCAGACCTTAAATTTGATCCGATCGCTAATGCTGGTCAGATCTATGTAGTAGACGCTAAGCCTACGACAGCTGATCCTAACGACAAGAAAGCTAACCCGACTCCCGGACGTGGCATTGAAAAGACTAAGTATAAATACAATGTAGGTGCTTGGGAAGATTACACTGCATATGCAGCAGCAAAGGGCGTTGAAGCTAAATTCATGTCAGAAATAATCGGCGAAGTTCCTCAGCAGTCTGACGTAAGCAAGCCCGCTGATACAACAAGCAAACCCGATAATACAACAAGCAAACCCGATAATACAACAAGCAAACCCGATAATACAACAAGCAAGCCCGTTTATACAAACAGTGGCAGCAACAACGGCGGTACAAACAATGGTACTAACAACGGCAGCAGCAATAACAACGGCCGCACATCTACTCCTGTTAGCACAGGCGATGCTACAATGCCTGTTGCAGTAGCTGCAGTTGCAGTTCTTGCACTCGGTACAGCAGTTCTTGCTTCAAGAAAAAAGGTTGAAGAATAATATCTTCGCTTTGAATCCTGAATGAAATTCTCTCCGATGGTCAAACGACTGTCGGAGAGATTTTTTTCAATGTGAAATGAGGAATGAGGAATGTGCAATATCAACATTCCTCATTCCTCATTCCTAATTTCTCATTTTATGCGGCTTTTTGTGGGGCAGGGGCGGTGGTGTTGAGTTGTTCGGCAGAGGTGATTTTAGTGACGGTATAGCCCTGTTTTTCAAGGAGAGAAACAATGCCGTCATCATCTAAGAAATGTGCCGTTCCGACAACAAGCATGACGGTTTTTCCGCTTTTGATGTATTCAACGAGTTTTTCTGTCATGCCCTTGTTTCTGTCGGTGAGGATTGCCTTGTTGTATTCCTCAAGCATGGCTTTTTCTTCTTCCGTCAGATCTTCCTCGTCAGGCTGGTCATCATTGACATCAAGTTCGGTTATTGTGCCTGCTTTCCACTTTGCATAGAGGTCTTTGAGCTGTTGTGCAAGTTTGCCGATCGCCCCTTCCTCTGCATAAGATGACATCATCATTTCAATTATGCTGTCCGAAAGACCGTTGAACATACTCATCTGGAAATCCATTGATTCGACTTCTTCAATATTCTTTTTGTCGGCTTTTGCACGATTAGTCAACGTCATGTCAACGCCTTTTGTTGCATTCAGCCCTGCTTCTGTAATGGCAATGTTTTCAATAAGGCTTTCCCACATCATCGGCTTGTAATAGTCGTAAAGAGAATTGTACATACCTTTTTCCTGAAGTATCTGCACAAGTTTATTGTAAGTGTTCTCTGAGATATGGTCTTTGATAGTCGTGCCGTCAGAGTAGATGATGTCCGTCAGCATGGACGAAGAAGCAGTTATGTCATTGTACAGATTTGACATATCTATCTCAAATGCAAGAGTATCGCTGTCGGCATAGGCTTTTTCAAAGTAGTCGGGCATATGATCGACGGCATTGTCACCTGCATGGATAGAACCGAACAGATAGGCGTAATTGCCGTTTTTATCTTCAGCCTTCCACATGAGAGGAGTTATGGCATTTTCGGACTTTTCGGAGGTGTCGGGATCTGTGTGGCTTGCCTGTGAAACGTCAGATATTTGTGAAGACTCTATCTGAAAGAGTTCTTTTTTTTCAACGTGCTTGCAGCCGCCGAGAACGGGAATTATGAGTGTTGTCACGGCAAGCAGTCCACACAGGGGTTTCTTGAATTTCATATATGCAACTGTCCTTTCTGAATAAAGGGCACCGCCTTATGATGTGCAGTACCCTTGTGAAAAAATCATTTTTTTATTTTTTTTTGTTTCCGACTGCAAGGAGAATGACCACGACAAGTGCTGCCACAGCTATTGCCGCAATAGCGATTATAAGTACGGTAGAATTATCGCCTGTGTCAAAATTCTGTTGTGCACTTGCGGCGTTTGCGGTAATGGGGCAGAGGAGGAATATTGCCGTCATCATGGACAAAAGGCAGTATAATTTTTTCTTGATACTCATTTTTTCAGCACTCCTTTTCTGTAAAAAAGAGGACATTGCCAAAAGACAATGCCCCCTTATGTAAACTTCATTCCATACTGTCAGGAATTATTTTGCACTCTTCTTTGACTTGGAAGCTACGATAGCTGTACCGAGAGCAGCTGCACCGATGATGCCGAATACTGCAACTGTTGCAGTAGAATCACCTGTATTTACGCCGCCATTGTTAGCACCGTTGTTGCTGCCGTTATTGTCGCCGTTGTTGCCGTTGCTTCCGTTATTGCCGCCATTGCTGTTGCCGCCGTTATTGCCGCCGTTGCTTACATCGCTGGGCTGACCGGGATCAACCTTGCCGTTTTTAACGAGTACATAGTATGAGAAGTGGGGAGCCTTGAAGCTCATTACACCGTTGACATCTTTTGCAAGTTCGTCGAGACCTGTGCCTTCTTCATAGATATAAACTACTTCATAGGGAGCATTCATATCGTGAGATGTGATCTTTACATCAACACCTGCATTTGCGAAAGCGACATTGTCACCGTCTGCATCCTGGAAGAATACATCAAGGATCTCGCTGGTTGCAACATCAGCAAGACCTGCAACAGCAGCCTCAATATCAACATTAGTAACAACATTTGCACCGAAAGTAAGCTCTTCGCCTGCTGCGATAACATCTGCGGGAACGTCTGCATCAATGGTAACATCGTTGATAGTAACACTGAAGTGTGTGACCTTGCCGGGTTCAACAACGATCGTCTGTTTAGCTGTATCGGTCGTTGTACCGGGAGCTATAGCACTTACGGATACTGCTGCGGCAGAAACTGCCATCGCTACTGTAAGAGCAGCTGCAAAAATTTTTTTAGTGTTCATCGTAAACATCCTCCTAAAAATAAATGTAATTGTTCTGAACAACAATATAATACCACATCGGTTACAAGTTTGTCAACGATTATGTGGAGAAAAACACAGGAAATATAATGATTTTTTTGTGCAAAAACGCCTTTTTCCGTCATTTCGTCCTCAACGGACATCATATTGTGTCAAATATTTATGTGCTGAATACATTATACAACTCTTGATACGATTTGTCAATTGCCATTTTATGTTAAACTTATTCAATACTTTTGAGGGATTCGACCATACTTATCTTATTCATTTTGAAGTACATGATGAAGTTGACGAGCATCGAAAAAGCGAGTGTCAGCAGAAATCCCCATACATAGCTCAACGGTCCTATCAACTTGGGGAACATGACGTTGTTCATCTGTATGGAGCTTACGATGAAGCCTGTCAGCATATTGCCCATGAACAAGCCTGCAAATGCTCCTGCGACCGTCAGCACGATATTTTCACGATATATATAATTGGCTGTTTCAAAGCTGTAAAATCCGAGTACCTTGATAGTGGCGATCTCTCTCACTCTTTCGGCAATATTGATATTCGTCAGATTATACAGCACGACCATTGCAAGAAGTCCTGCACAGAATATCATGACAAATACAACGATATTCAAGGAGTTGAGTGTATCCATGATAGCATCTACCTGTTCGGAGATGAGGGATACCGTGACGACATCGTCATATTTCATAAAGTCATTTGCCATTTCATGCTGCAAATTTTTTGCATTCTCAGCCACCGTTGCAAGCACCACATTATATTCCATCTTATTTCCCGTGAGGTCTTCATAACATTTCGGTGTCATATATATAAAGTTGCCTGCATAGTTTTCAGTTATAGCCGATACTCTGCACTCATAGCTTTCATCATCTGTTTTCATATGCAGCATATCTCCCGTTTTTACTTTCAGAACATCACTCATTCTTTCATCTATGATGACACCGCTGTCCTCAAGTGAAAAGCGTTCATGGGTTTTCCTGTCACGCAAAATGAACATTTTTTGAAATTCCTCACTGTCACCGCCTATGATTATCCTTGCACCGATGGTGACAGATGAATTTTTGGATGTGGTCTCGCTCCAGCCCATGTATGTCAGCATAGCTTTGCCTATCCTGTCATCTTCACGGAATTTCTCCATTATATCTTTTTTTTGTTCGGGAGTGCCTTTTTCTGAAAGTGCATATATCTGCTCATATTTCGTAAGATCGACATATTGCAGGTCACCTATTGATCTTATGGAGTCCATCATTCCGAAGCCCGACACGATAAGAGCCGTACAGCCTGCAACGCCTATTACCGTCATGAAAAATTTTGCTTTATACCTGAACAGATTTCTTGCCGTCACTTTTGAAGTGAAGTTCAGCCTTTTCCATAAAGGCGTTATGTATTCCAATAAAATTCTTTTGCCGGGCTTGGGGGACTTCGGACGCATGAGTGTAGCGGGGGCAAGTCTGAGATCGTTCCTGCATGAGATCACCGCCACAAGACATATGCATATAACTGCCACTATCGAAGAAATAATAAAGCTGTTCCAAGATATGACCAGCTTTGTTTTGGGAAGAAGGTACATAACTCCGTATGCATCAACGATGATCTCAGGCAGAGTGAAAACACCTGCCAGACCGCCTGTGATACATCCTCCTATGCCTGCCGTACCTGCATATATCAGATATTTTGCAGATATATCTCTGTTGGAGTATCCGAGAGCCTTGAGAGTGCCTATTTCTGTACGCCTTTCTTCGACCATTCTCGACATAGTTGTCAGACATACAAGTGAAGCGACTATCAGAAAAAACAGTGGAAATACCTTTGCTACGTTGTCAACACGCTGTGCATCTTCTTCCAGACCTGTGTAACCGACATTATCATCACGGTCATATACATACCATTTGGCATTTTCCAGCTTATCAATTTTCTTTTGAGCGTCGTCAAGCTTTTTTTCACCGTCTGCAAGCTGTTTTTCAGCCTCTTTTCTGCCGTTTTCAAGTTCCTCCCTTGCAGACTGTAATTTTTTGAGAGCCTCCTGTTTTTGTGTTTCAAGCTCGGCTTTGCCTTTTTCAAGTTCCTTTTCACCCTCATCAAGCTGTGTCTGAGCCTTCTGAAGTTCCATCAAGCCTGTATTCATACCTATCTGCAATTCAAGTTCTCCTGAACTTAACTGCTTTTCAGCTTCTTCGAGCTGTAATTTTGCATCATTCAACTGTTTTGCACCATCGGCTTTTTGTGTCAGAAATTCCTCTTTGGCACTTTCAAGCTGCTGTTTGGCATCATTAAGCTGTTTTTCACCGTCAGAAAGTTGTGCCATGCTGTCATCATACTGTTCCTGATAGTCTGCAAGCTGCTCTTCATACTCTGCCAAACGCTTGTTCAATGTATTCGCATCACCCATGACACCTATATTTTTCATTTGTCTGAGTGCAGACTTTATATTGTCTATACTGTTCTGAGCAATATCAATGCCCGACTGCAATAATTTAAGTTTACTTTCCGCCTGAGGCTTGGTGGTCTTGTAAAACAGTTCGTACTGCATATCAAATTCTTTTTGTGCAGAGTCGAGTTTACTTTGAGCCTGCTCTATCTTTGAATTGTATTCAAGCAAGCCTTTTTCATACTCCGATTTGCCTTTTGCATACTTTTCACGACCGTCTGCAAGCTGTTGTTTGCCGTCATTTATCTTTGCAGTATACTCTGCTTTGCCTTCTTCAAGTTTTTTTCTGCCTTCTTCAAGTTCCTTTTCACCGTCTGCTATCTTTTTTTCACCTTCGGCTATCTTTTCTTCAAACTCTTTCTCCCCGTCGGCAAGCTGTTTTTCACCGTCGGCGATTTTCTTCAAAGCCTCGTCTTTTTTTTCAGTGAACTCTTTTTTTGCCGTTTCAAGTTCATTTTTTGCATCAGCAAAAGTCGTGCTTTTAAATCGGGCTGTACAATCCTTTGAAAGCTCTTCAAACACCTTTTTTTCACCGTCTATAATATCCTTGTATTCGTCCGACACGGTAGAAGCAACACTTGTTGAAGCGTCCGTCAATATGAATATTTTCGTGTATCTCTCAGATACAAATTCTTCCGGTTTGATAAGCATATAAAATGATATACTTCCTCCGCCGACATTTGTACTTCCCCTTGAGTACATCAGATACATCGGTGTATCTGCAAGACCGACTATTTTATATTCAAGATGTTTTATAAAATCAGTTGTCGGAGTATTTTCGACTTTTTCGCTGAAAGTAACAGTGTCGCCGATTTTAATGCCGCTGAGTTTTGCATAATAGCTGTCAAGCAGACATTCATTTGCTTTTTGAGGTATTCTGCCCTCTTTCAGCAGCGGTATATTTATCTGTGACTTTTCATCGGGAAGTGCCATTACACGCACAACTGTATCAACATCGCCCTCATTAACGATCAGATCTGAAAAATACGATGGCATGACCTCTCTCACAAAATCAAGCTGTTTTATATCCTCAACATCTTTTTCGTCAAATCCGACTGTTGAAATAAGGCTTATATCCATGAGTTTCTGATCTTCAAAATACTGTCGTGCAGTTTCTATCATGCTCGGACAGGCAGATTTGACACCTGTGAAAAATCCCACGCTTATCCCTATTATCGCAAACATGGAAATAAATCTTGATTTGTTTCTTGAAATTTCCCTTAATATATTTTTCCTTAAAGACTTCTTTTTTCCTTTCATTTTCACTCTCCCCATATCATAATTGCATTACCATTCTATCTGTTCAACGGGCATGGGGGAGGGATTTACAACATTACTGATGACCTTTCCGCTTTTCATGCTTATTACACGGTTTGCCATAGGCGTTATTGCGGAGTTGTGTGTGATAAGCACTACTGTCATTCCATCCTCTATGCACCTTGTCTGGAGCAGTTTCAGGATATTCTTGCCTGTATTGTAGTCCAATGCACCCGTCGGCTCGTCACATAAGAGAAGTTTCGGTTTTTTTGCCAAAGCC
This sequence comes from uncultured Ruminococcus sp., assembly GCA_902800005.1. GTDB lineage: Bacteria > Bacillota > Clostridia > Oscillospirales > Acutalibacteraceae > UBA1213. The sequence continues at coordinate 32,436 of CADCCP010000010.1, forward strand.
CTTGCAATAGATACTCTTTGCTGTTCACCGCCCGAAAGCTGTGATGGAAAGTTATTTTTTCTGTCGGCAAGTCCCACGCTGTCAAGGACTGTATCAGCATCAAGATGGTCACGGCATATCTGTGTAGCAAGCTCGACATTTTCTTTTGCAGTAAGATTCGGAATAAGATTATAAAACTGGAATACAAATCCTATATCATATCTTCTGTATGAGGCAAGATCATGTTTATTCAGATGGCTTATATCCTTTCCGCCTACAATTATTTTTCCCTCGTCACAACTGTCGATACCGCCGAGTATGTTCAAAACTGTTGTTTTACCTGCACCGCTCAATCCCACGATAACGGCAAATTCTCCCTCGTCAATGGAAAAATCCACACCGTCAGCCGCCGTTATGGTGACTTCGCCCATTTTGTACCGTTTATATACATTCTCGAATTTCACAAAATCCTTCATTGTGTTTCATTCCTTTCCTGCTATTAACAATAACACAAATCTTATTGCAAATCAAGAAAAAAATAGGCGGACTGTTCATTGAACAGTCCGCTTTAATGATTTATTTTGCAACTATATTAACGAGTTTGCCTTTTACATATATTTCTTTAACTATGTTCTTTCCGTCAAGGAATGAATTAACTTTTTCGCTCTGTTTTGCAAGTGACACAGCACCCTGCTGGTCAATATCAACAGGCACGACAATTTTATCTCTTATTTTGCCGTTGACCTGTACGGCAATTTCAACCGTGTTTTCAACGCACTTGCTTTCATCGTATGTCGGGAACTCCGATACCGATACAAAGCCTTTACCGAGATTTTTAACGCTCCAAACTTCTTCTGCCGCATGAGGTGCAAACAAACTCATGAGTTTTGTAAATATTTCAAGTTCTTTTCTTGTAATGCTGTTTGTGGCATAAATGTCATTGATAAGCGACATCAAAGCGGCGATAGCCGTGTTGAACTTGAGGTTTTCAACGTCTTCACCGACTTTTTTGATAGTCTTGTGGAAAGCACTCTCCAATGCGGGACGGATATTATTATCCTCTGTCATGATGTCGGTCAAGCCCATGAAACGCTCAATGAATCTGCGGCAGCCTTTGATACTGCTTGAACTCCACGGAGCAGCATTCTCAAAGTCACCTATGAACATCTCAAATGTACGCATTGTATCGGCACCGTATGTGTCAACTATCTCATCGGGATTTACGACATTTCCCCTTGATTTACTCATTTTTCCGCCGTCTTCCCCCAAAATCATACCGTGACTTGTACGCTTTGCATACGGTTCAGGTGTGGGAACAACTTTTATATCATAAAGGAATTTATGCCAGAAACGGCTGTAAAGCAAGTGCAAAGTAGTATGTTCCATACCGCCGTTGTACCAATCGACAGGTGACCAGTATTTGAGGGCTTCGGGGCTTGCAAGAGCATTATCGTTATGGGGGTCCATATATCTGAGGAAATACCATGAAGAACCTGCCCACTGAGGCATGGTATCCGTTTCACGTTTAGCATCTGCACCGCATTTCGGACACTTTGTATTTACCCAATCCGTCATAGTTGCCAAAGGTGATTCACCGTTATCTGTCGGTTCATATGACTCTACATTGGGCAATTCAAGCGGCAATTCGCTTTCATCAAGCGGTACTGCACCGCAGCACGGACAATGTACTATCGGGATAGGTTCACCCCAGTATCTCTGACGGGAGAACACCCAGTCACGCAGTTTGAAATTGACCTTTGCATGACCTTTACCTGTTTCTTCGAGTTTTTCAATAATTTTCTTTTTAGCATCGTCTACGGAAAGTCCGTCAAGATAATCGGAATTTACGAGAATACCTGTTGCACAATCCGTGAAAGCTGCTTTCTGAACATCTTCACCGCCCTTGACGACTTCAATTATCGGCAAATCAAATTTCTTTGCAAAATCCCAGTCACGGGTATCATGTGCGGGAACTGCCATAATTGCACCTGTACCGTATGAAACAAGTACATAGTCTGATATAAATATCGGTATCTGCCTGTTATTAACGGGATTTATAGCTTCAACGCCGTCTATTTTAACACCTGTTTTATCTTTTGCAACTTCCGTTCTCTCAAAGTCGGATTTCTTTGAAGCAGCTTCTTGATAAGCCCTTATCTCGTCCATGTTTTTTATAACAGAGGAAAGTTTTTCGATAAGGGGGTGTTCGGGAGAGATTACCATATAAGTTGCACCGAAAAGCGTATCGGGACGAGTTGTATAAACTGTGAGTGTATCGCCTGTTGTAGTGGTGAAGTCAACTTCCGCACCTGTTGATCTGCCTATCCAGTTTTTCTGCTGAGCCTTTACTCTTTCGGGATAGTCTACCAGATCCAGATCTTTTATAAGCCTGTCAGCGTATGCGGTGATTTTCAGCATCCACTGTGACTTTACTTTTCTGACGACTTCACTTCCGCATCTCTCACAACCGCCGTTAACGACTTCCTCATTTGCAAGAACGCATTTACATGATGTACACCAGTTTACAGCCATTTCCTTTTTGTAGGCAAGACCGTTTTTGAACAACTGCAAGAAGATCCACTGTGTCCATTTGTAATATTTCGGATCGGTAGTATTTATCTCTCTGCTCCAGTCAAAAGACAATCCGAGTGACTGAAGCTGACTTTTAAATCTTGCGACATTCTTTTTAGTAACTTCCTTCGGGTGAACGTGGTTTTTAATAGCAAAGTTTTCTGTCGGCAAGCCGAAAGCGTCCCAACCTATCGGATAAAGCACGTTATAGCCCTGCATACGTTTTTTTCTTGCGATGATGTCAAGAGCCGTATAGGAACGTGGGTGACCTACATGAAGTCCCTGACCTGATGGGTAAGGAAACTCTATCAACGTATAGAATTTCGGTTTTTTGCTGTTTTCTTCGGCATGGAAAATTCCGTTGTCTTCCCATGCTTTCTGCCATTTCTGTTCAATGGACTTGTGCTCGTATTTCATTTTTATTCCTCTCCTTTTTCTATATCAATGACCTCTCCGTCCTGCCAGAGTCTTTCAAGGTCATAATATTCTCTTGCTTCCTCAGAGAATACATGGACTATCACATCAACATAGTCAAGAACTATCCATGTATCCGAGCGATGACCGTCAACGTGAGTAACGCTTATTCCTGCCTCGTCAAGTTTGAATTCCACTTCTTCTGCAAGCGTTTTAACGTGAGTATTAGAGCCGCCTGCGGCTATGACAAAGTAATCTGTGATAGATGATATATCGGCTATTTTAATGATCTTTATGTCAATGCCCTTTTTGCTGTCAAGGACTTTTGCAGCCAGTTTTGCTGTTTCCAAAGATGTCATTTTTCTTTCCTCCTGAAATTTATTTCTTTGATCTGAGAGATGCCATATAATTATATCCCGCAAATGTTTCGGGTGCAATGGTTATTTTTCTCTGTGCAAGGTCGGCTATCGTGAAAGCCATGCCTTCAAGCACCGCTTCATCAAGGTCTTTATCGGCTATTTTACGCATTCTTTCAACACCGTCATAATCTCTGTCGGCTGATATGAAATCCGCAACAAATATGACTTTTTCAAGAGCGGTCATATTTGCCCTGCCTGTCGTGTGATAGCGGACAGCATTGATAATATCTTCATCATTTATGCCAAGTTCAACTTGAACAAATGCACTTCCCGAAATAGCGTGCCAGAGCTTGCGTGATGAATTTTTAATTTCCAATACCGAAAAACCTGCTTTTTCCATGAGTGCAAGCTGTTCATCATCGGGAGTTTCCTTTGTAGCGTCATGCAGGATACCGGCAATTTCGGCTTTCTGTACGTCAGCACCATATTTTTTTGCAAGTCTTACTGCTTCTTTTGCAACATTCTTTGAATGCTTAAAACGTGCCGACTTCATTCTCTTGCTTATAATTTCCTCATAGTCCTTTACCGTCAACTTTGCTCAACTCCGTTTTTTAAACTTCAACACAATTATATCAATAAAACTTCCGTGTTGCAAGACTATTTTCAAAAAACTATCAGATAAACATTAATATCAACAGGTCATACAGCATATGCAGAAAGACGGGTACAAGTATATTTTTTGTTTTGATAAAAAGCCAACTGAATATACAGCTCAATATGATTATCCCCACAAATGCAAAACTTTGAAAGTTGCGGAAAAATACTCCGTCATATATCCAAATGGGGAAGTGTATGCATAAAAACATGACCGCATTGATACCCGCTGCAAGCCACTGTTTCCATTCCTTGTCGGCATTTTTGAGAGTGCTGTTCAGCAAAAAACCACGAAATACCATTTCTTCCGTGATACCGACAAATGCCACTATCATCACCGATGACAAACCGAAAGTATCGTTTATGAAAATGCCCCCGTTTGTTTTGAATGCCGACACACCTACATACACTATACAAAGCACGAATACAGGCAGTATCTGCAAAAGTTTTACTTTTGCCGTGAACATCTCTTTCAAGCCTATGTACATATCACTTTCAAATTTCTTTATAAGGAATATTGCGGGTAACGTCCAGACAAGATTTTTAATTATACCTGAACGGATAAATTCCATGACAGCATTATTGTTGTTTGTGAGGGCTAAAAGCTGACTTTTAATGAGCAGTTCAAACACCGCCCATGCACTGTAAAATAAAATACAGTAAATTACAATCGTTATCATCAATTTTTTATTCTTGACCATGCCGTCACCTCAAAAGATAATCGTCCCTAACATTGAAAAGCATATCGGTTAAAATCAAATCTTCCTGTTTACTGCCGTCATTAAGGGCATTATTCACTGCATTGAAACTTGCACTTGAATACAGCAAGTTTTCAAATACACGCTGAGTATTTTTAAGAGTGTTTCCGTCCAGCAATCTCGCAACACCATTCATTATCGGATAATATGTCGCCAACTGCGATTTATAAAAAGTCCGTGTACTTCCCCTGAAATTGAACTGCACTTTTTCGGAAAATCTCACATCTTCTATGGCGAACTCCGCACATATTTCGGGAACGAAATTGTAAATATCCTGTGCAAGCGACTTATCCCCCAGAAATTCATTAAGCACCTGCAAATACAGATCTTCCTTGCCGTCATTCATGACTTTTTCATAAAGTATAAGCGACTTTTCCACAGCGTCATATATATCTGCATTTGTATAGGGATAGTCTTTTAAAGTTTCTTTATCCTGTTTCAAAATGAAAAGCTGCTTATGAGAAGCAAATTTTTTATTCTTCCATTGTTTAGCCATATCTTCAACTATTTCACTCAAACTGTCTATCTTGTTATTATTGATACGGCACTCACCCGTTACAAAACCGTCACCGCTGTTGGCAGCATATATCTTTATATAGCAAATATCATGATTTCCAAGCCGTTTTGAAAACTCGTCTTTCAGAACATTCCAATATATCTCAACGTCATCAACAGGCACTTCCTTACCCATAGCAACGATATTTCCAATATATAACTTCCACCTGTGCAAGCCGTTGAAATCGCTGTCAAACTCCCTTGCATTTACGTCATTTATCATAGCCTGTACGGTTTCCATTATGCCGAACATGAAATCGCCTTGTGCCATGCCTACAGCGGTCTTTTTATCCTGACCGAGTGCAGATGATATTTCAAATATCTCGTTTTTCCATTCGGGTGAATAAATATGATAACCGACAGTTGCCATCTGTTCTTTAAGCTGATAAATTTCGGGTTTCACGGCAACATTCAACTTGGATAAAACTACCCTGTCACCGCTTACAAAGCTGCCAAGCTCTTTATAGCATTTTTTCAGACTATCAATTATATAATTATTATCAAAATTCAAATATATCTTCCTTTCCTGCAAGATATATTTATTATATAACTCTTGCTGAAATTTTGCAAGACAGAAAAAAAGCCCTTTCAGAATTTTGAAAGGGCAAATTTTATTTTCCATTTATAAAAATATCTTCGGCAGTTTTGATTTGTTCGGCAGTAGGTATCTTTGCATTTTCGAGAGAATAAGGAATACCTAATTTATCCCATTTTGCCAAGCCGAATGTATGATAGGGGAGTATCTCGACTTTTTCAACGGTTTTTAAAGTTGAGATAAAGTCGTGCATCTCTTTCAGGGAATCCTCATCATCTGTCAGATCAGGCACTAAAACGTGTCTTATCCACATTTTTTTATCGTTGTCCGAAAGCCATCTTGCGAAAGCAAGTATATTTTCATTTCCGAATCCCGTCAAAGACTTGTGTTTGTCGGAGTTCCACTCTTTCAGATCAAGTATTACCAGATCTGTGACATTCATCAGCTTTTCAAAATCCTTACCTTCACGGAAAGGCTGTCCGGATGTATCCAATGCAGTATGGACACCGTCCTTTTTGGCAAGCGTGAAAAATTCCGTGACAAACTCCTTTTGAAGTAAAGGCTCTCCGCCGCTCACAGTGATACCGCCGTTATTTCTCCAATAAGTTTTATAACGCTTTGCACGATCATATAAGTCTTCGGCAGTCCATTCTTCACCACCCGATAGATCCCACGTTTCAGGATTGTGACAGTATCTGCAACGCATTTTACAGCCCTGCATGAATACAACGAATCTCACGCCCGGACCATCTACAAGTCCGAAAGTTTCCAAAGAATTGACATGACCTGTTATAACTCCACTCTCCACTCTCAACTCTCCACTCTATTACAAAGTTTTGTGGCAGGTACGGGCAATAACATCTAATTGCTGTTCCCTTGTCAGATCAATGAATTTTACTGCATAGCCCGATACTCTTATAGTAAAGTTTGCATATTCTTCTTTTTCGGGGTGTTCCATAGCGTCAATAAGTTTTTCTGTTCCGAATACGTTTACATTCAGGTGATGTGCACCTTGATCGAAGTAGCCGTCCATGACTTGCACAAGATTATTTATTCTTTCCTGTTCATCATGTCCGAGAGCATCGGGGTGAATCGTCTGTGTATTGGAAATGCCGTCCAAAGCCCAGTGATAAGGCAGTTTTGCAACGGAGTTCAGCGAAGCCAGCAAGCCGTTTTTCTCTGCACCGTAACTCGGATTTGCTCCGGGAGCGAGAGGTGCACCTGCACGTCTGCCGTCAGGCATATTGGAAGTTGCCTTTCCGTAAACGACGTTTGAAGTGATAGTCAAAATAGATGTAGTCGCCTCTGAATTTCTGTAAGTATGACGTTTCTTTATCTTTTCAAGGAAAGTTTTGAGTACCCACAAGGCTATATCATCTGCACGGTCATCATCATTTCCGTAACGTGGGAAATCGCCTTTTGTGGAGAAATCTACAGTAATACCTGCATCATCTCTGATAGCCTTTACAGTAGCGTATTTAATGGCACTGAGAGAATCCACGACATGAGAAAATCCTGCTATGCCCGTTGCAAAAGTTCTTCTCACGTCCGTATCTATCAAAGCCATTTCAGCGGCTTCATAGTAATATTTATCGTGCATATACTGAATGAGATTAAGAGTATTGACATACAAGCCTGCAAGCCAATCCATCATGATCTCATATTTTTCTATGACTTCATTGTAATCGAGAACTTCGGATTTTATCGGACTGTAAGCCGGTGCGACTTGTTCACGGTTTTTAGCGTCAACGCCGCCGTTTATTGCATACAAAAGACATTTAGCCAAATTAGCCCTTGCTCCGAAGAACTGCATTTCTTTACCCGTCTGAGTAGCGGATACACAGCAGCATATAGAATAATCATCGCCCCATACGGGTTTCATGACATCATCATTTTCATACTGCACAGAACTTGTATTTATTGATACCTTTGCAGCATACTTCTTGAAGTTTTCGGGAAGTTTGGAAGAATACAGGACAGTTAAATTAGGTTCGGGGGAAGGTCCCATATTTTCAAGGGTATGCAAAAAACGGAAATCGTTTTTTGTCACCATTGAGCGACCGTCTACACCGATACCTGCAACTTCAAGAGTAGCCCACACGGGATCACCCGAAAAAAGTTCATTATATGAGGGGATCCTTGCAAACTTCACCATTCTGCACTTCATAACAAAATGGTCAATGAGTTCCTGAGCTTCTTTTTCTGTAATAACACCGTCCTGAAGGTCTCTCTCAATGTATATATCGAGGAAAGTGGAAACTCTGCCGACACTCATAGCTGCACCGTTCTGAGTTTTGATAGCGGCAAGATAACCGAAATACAGCCATTGAACAGCTTCTCTTGCATTTGTTGCAGGCTGTGAGATGTCATATCCGTATATTGCAGCCATTGCCTTCATGCCCTGCAAGGCTCTGATCTGCTTTGCAAGCTCTTCACGCAGACGGATAACATCATCTGTCATAGTTCCGTCACCGCAGTTGGCAAGGTCTTGTTTTTTGAAGTTGATAAGATTGTCGATACCGTATAGGGCAACTCTCCTGTAATCACCGACAATTCTGCCACGACCGTAGGTATCGGGCAAGCCTGTAATGATCTTGTTGTGTCTTGCCTTTTTCATTTCGGGGGTGTAGGCATCAAATACGCCCTGATTGTGAGTGGTGACGTATTCGGTGAATATCCTGTGCAGTTCGGGATCAGGTTCATAACCGTGAGAAGTACAGGCTTGTTCTGCCATTTTGATACCGCCGAACGGCATGAAAGCCCTTTTCAGAGGGAGGTCTGTCTGCAACCCGACTATCTTTTCAAGTTCGGGAGCATCTTCATAGATATAGCCTGCACCGTAGGAGGTCAGGCTTGAAACGACTTTCGTTTCCATATCAAGAATACCGCCCTCAGCTCTTTCTACTTTCTGATATACCTGTACCTTGTTCCAAAGTTTTTCCGTAGCCTTTGTGGGACCTTCAAGGAAAGTCTCATCACCGTCATATGCATGATAATTTTTCTGTATAAAATCTCTTACATTTATTTCCTGTTTCCACATTCTGCCTTCAAAGCCATGCCATGCTTTATCGTTCTCCATTCTTCTGAACATACGCAAAACCCCTCCTGAATAGAATCTCTGATTAAATAATATAGCCGTTTCAGAGATTTGTCAACCTCTGAAACGGCAGTCACAAAATAATCGCTTTTATATACAAAATATACTTGTTATTTCAAATTCAAATGGACAAATTCACAAGCAGATATGCCCCTTGACACTATATCTTGTATTTGGATTTTACAAAGACACTATATATTGTATTACGAATGAGACATCGGAAAATTGCAAATAGCGCTTATTTCAATTTTTGAAAAACGGTAGTATACACCTTGTCGCCATCGGCTTCACCGCTGAAAGCGGAGGATGTCAGCCAGAAGCTGTACTGCCATATATCGAAGTCAAATGCAAAGGTCGTAGCTCCGGGAGCGGCATACCAGAACATATATTTTTTGATCCTGTTCATGTCCATATAAAGTCTGCCTTCATTGGTGTTGCCGTACACGCCTGCAACAAAGCCGTTGCGTTCTATCTCCTCGCAGAAAGAGACCAATATATCCGTGACAGTCTGCTTATTGACGGCATAGCCTCTTTGAGTCGCATATCTGATGGAGTCTTCTTCATAGTCGTAGAAAACGCCGTATCCTATATCTGCACGGTATTTGGAGATGATCTGACTGCATATTTGAGCTTCTTTTTTTGCCTGAGCGACATTTCCCGCATAGCAGAAATAATAGATGCCTATGCCGAGACCTGCTTTTTTAGCACCCTGAATGTGCCGTTCAAACATTTCGTCTTTTTGTGATATGTCATTTCCGAAGCCTGCACGGATTATAATGAAAGTGTAGCCCTGTTCTTTAAGTCTCTGATAATTGACATTCATGTTGAAGCAGGATACATCGATGCCTTTTTCAAGAGCATAGTTTGTTCTGAAGCTGCCATAATTTCCGACGGAGTAAAAAAATGTAGATATTTGTTTGCCGTTAGGCAGGGAGGCGGTCAGCCAGACCTTGCCGGTACTTAGACCTTTTACGGTACATCTGCCGTCTTTATATGAAACGGCAGCTTTTGTTTTGTCGGAGACACTGACAGATACATACTGTGCATATCTTTTATCGGAGATATTTATGTCTACTGTGGCGGTCTCACCAACGTGCACGGTCGGGCATACAGACTTGAAGCTGATATTGACATTATTCGGGATACCCGTTACATTGACGGTACAGATAGCAGTTTTGCCGTTTGCGGTTTTGGCAGTGATGACAGCCTTTCCGCCATTATGGGCGGTGACAGTGCCGTTTTGCTCGACTGTGGCAACGGAAGTATCGGAAGAATAAAAATAAACAGCCGTTTTACTGCCTGTATCGATGATAGGTTTCAGTACAGCCTTATTGTTTGAGAAGAGTGTCAGAGAGGTGGTATTCAGCTTGATTGAGGAGGTATCGACCGTCACCTTTACTTTTTCGGCATTGATCCTGTTGGACACAACAATATATGCTTCGCCTGCCTTCAAAGCCTTGATAACGCCGTTTGAGGTGACTGAAGCTACAGAGGTATTTAAACTTCTGAATTTGATGCTCGTATCATCACCTTTCTGTTTAAAAGAGATAGATGCTGTCTGACCGACATCCATAACGACAGAATCGGTATCAAGACGAAAAGGTTCGGTCATTTTGGGAGATACCTTGATGTAGTTTTCATAGATGCGTCCGTTTTCCGTCACAACGATGAATTCGGTAGTACCCTCGTTTATGCCCCTGAAAGTGACGTTCCTTTTTGATACGGCAAAATGAGCATTGGTATTGTTTTTCCAGATATTTCTGACATTTTCGGAAAATGTCACGGTCTTTGTTTTTTTGAGTTCAACGGTGTCTATCCTCTTGACGGTATCGATGATCTTGCCTGTGGCATGGATGGTGAATACCTCTTTTTTGATATAGTCTTTTTTCTTGTCCCTGACGACAACGGAAATGATATAGTGACGGGGTTCAAGGGGAGTGAATTTGAAATTGCCGTTGTAGCTTTCGGGCTGTATGCATATCTCCTGACCGTAATCGTCCTGATAGAAATACTCATATGTATAGGGCAGGCTTCCTGCAGGTGAAAAGACTATCACCTGACCTGTCGGGGCAAAGAATTTTCTTTTGAGGACGGTTTCATCGGCAATGGTATAAGAGGTATATTTGCTGTTGCCTATCCTGACGATGTCATTAGTAGAGGTTCTCATAATGCAGTCACGGACATTGACAGTGACTATTCTCGGAGTGCCGTCCCTTGTTATCAGACACATACGGGATGTGCCTGCACTTTTGGAACTGATGTTGATAAGGGTATTGCTTATTTTCTTGATGTCAAGGAGAGTGCTGTCAGTTCCTATGAAGTTGTAGGCATTTCCCGATACGGCGATCGCCTTTGATGTACCCGTATTCAGTGTGATGGTGTCGGGAACATTCAGTGCATTGTCAAAAAAGGTGGTCTCGCCATCGGTCACGACCACTGCAAATATCTTTTCTTCCGTCAAATCGGAATCAATGTCACAGCGTGACACTTTTATAAAAAATTCACCTTTTTTGACAGCCTTGAAGATAAAGCTGTCACATTTTGTTTGAGGGAAAAAGATGCTGTCACTTTCGGAGTCTTTATAAAAAAACTTGTATTCAAATTTTGGGGACAGATCGGTTTTTTCAAATTTCAGGACAGTACCGTTTTCGATGTAAAACACATCACCCTGTTCAGTCTGCTGAAGGTAGGGCTGTATTTCCTGTTCATCACGGAAAGCCGTGACGGAAACAATGTCGGCAATTTCCTCCTGTGGTTCTTCCTGCACGACATCGGCAGATGACTCGTCAACAGCTCCTGCTTCGAGTGCCGTACAGGGTACGGCTGATATAAGCAGTACCGCCGACAGTATGAATGACCATATTTTTATTTTACGCATTTTACCATATCCTTTGCAAAAGCGGACACGGCTTTTTTTACCATGTCCGCTTTAATATTATTCTGCACTTGACTCAGCTTTGCTTTCGGGTTCTGAAGCAGGTGAAGATTCGATTTCAGTTGTTGGTTACTGTTCTGCTTCTTCAACGGGATCTGGGATGGTATTTATATAATCATCGTCAAATTCGATATTGGTATTTTTTTCAAGCTCGGTATATTTTTCATTGTAGTCTGTTCTTCTGAGGACGGCATCAACAGATGAGTTCCATGCGGGCATACTTTCGCCTACATAGTACATGATGTGATAGCCGTAGTTTGTCTTGACGATGCCTGTATCTCCGGGTTGGCGGGCAGGATCAAACAGCCAGTCGTTGAACTCTGTGACCATCTTGCCCTGATAAACATCTTTATAAAGACCTCCGCTGGAAGCAGAGTTCGGATCGGAGTCGGCATTGTACTGAGTGGCAAGTTTGGCGAAGCTGTCTTCGGTAGCCTCTCCCTTTTTCCATTCTTCATAGACTTCATCAGCCTTTTTCTTTGCATTGGCATCAGAGCCGTATGTATCTGAAGTAAAGAGTATATGTCTGACATTTTTGTTGATATTCTCGTCACGGTAAGGGGTTTTGAGTACCATAACTACGTTATAGGAACTGCTTCCGTCAAATACATAAGTGTCAAACACGTTCCTGCTGCTGTCAAAGAGCCATTTGCCGACATCGGTAGTTGCTTCATAGGCATAATTTGTGATAGTCGCAGCTTTTACCTGTGCTTCTATTGCAGTCTTGTATTCTTCATCGGTATGTGATTCTTCCGAGGAGATATTTGTCACATAGTCGTGGTTTTCATTAAGATACTTCGTAATGTAGTCTTTGAATTCCTGCTCGGTTTTTACCTTTGCAAGCTCGTTTGCAGCTTTCTTGGCAATTTCCTTTTGCTGTTCATCGACCGTCACAGATGAATCCGAAGAGTCAACTGTTCCGTAGCCGAACGTGAATTTCATGAAGTCAACATACTGATAGGATTCCTTATTTTCGTTGTAGGCATTTTCATACTGTTCTGTAGTGTATGTAAAGCTGTTATAGAGCTTTGTATAATATTTTTGTGCAAGGGTAGTCTGTTCAAGGTTCTGACGGACATCGTTTTCCGTCAGACCTTCGCCGAATGTTGACGAGATATATTCGTCAACGGTTTGTCCGGCATTGTCGGCAGTAGCTCTGATGTTGTCTATATTGTTCTCGATAGTTTTTTTATCGTTGTCGTCAAGCGAAAGCCCGTCTTTTTTGGCAGCCTCACAGAGAGTAAGAAGCTGTTTGATATTTGACTTGGCACTGTTGATGAACTCGTCATACCAAGTGATCTTGTTATCCTCGTCATAGTATTGGACTTTGGAGCTTTTGGAGATGTCAAAGCCGTAGTAGCTGGCGTAAGAGCTGACAAAATCGTTGTAGGTGCTTTTGAAGATACGGTGTATCATAGGCAGGCTCACAGTGAAATTGTCCGATTTGGCGGCAATATTGTCACCGAACTTTCCAACGGCTTCTCCATTGACGGTCGAGGTCTGCGAGGAGTCGCTGCTTGTTTCTGTTTTCTTGAATATATCGTTGCAGCCTGTCAGGGATAATGCTGCTGTCGATGCAAGTACGGCTGCCAATATTTTGAGATATGTTTTTGTCATGGTTGTTCCCCTTTCGGTATGAAAAATTATTTCGGCTTATATCATATCAAAAAAATTCCGATCATACAATACTTATTATAAAAAAACTTGACTTTTTGCAAAGTATGTGTAAAAATGATAGCAAATATGTTGAGAAACGGGGAGTATCTATGAACAGGATAGTATCACTGAAGGTATTGCACTGCGGATATGAGGAATTCAGAATGCAGGAGCTGTATCTGAACACGGACTTCAATACAGAAGTGCTGCCGATAAACGTAATCTTGATGGAGCATAGGAAGTTCGGTCATATACTTATAAACACGGGCTGCACGAAAGAAATGAAAAGGAATCCCATTGCTTATTCAAAGTATATGTTGAAGCACAGAGTGAGTTTCAAAAAAGAGGATACCGTCATTGAACAGCTTGAAAAAGAAGGCATGGATGCCTTGTGTATCAAAAAAGTCCTGCTGACACATACCAATGCCGAATGCTGCGGAGCATTGCCGCTTTTGCCGAAGTATGAGCTTATGTCAACGGCACAGCTTCTGTGTGTACTGAGATTCGATAACGACTCCGACAATATCATCAAAAGCACATTCCCGAAAGAAAGTGTTCCGATGAAGGCATTCAATGTTTTCAAGGGGGAGACACCTTTGAAAAGCTGTTTCAAATATGTGTATGATGCACTTGGTGACGGCTCTGTGCTGGCTGTTGACATAAGGGGAGCGGCAAATGCCATGACAGGATATTTTATCCCTGAAGAAAATGTATTTTTTGCAGCGGATGCCGCCATTGACGAAAGGGTGCTTGAAAGCGACCTTTTTCCATCGGAAAAGCTGCTTGCCATGCAGTATGATGCAGATGACTATATATCCACGCTCGCAACGCTGAGAAAACTTCACCGTACCTGTCCTGAGATCAGATTCATCTTTTCTCACTCGAAATAAAAAAACAGTCCGAACAGTTTTGAATTGTTCGGACTGTATATTTTTTATGTCAGCTTATAAGTCTGAGTCTGCCTATAAAGGGAATATCTTTTGCCTTGCCCTGTTTGATGGAGGTGAATGAGCAGTATATTATAAATATAGGTATCGCAAAGCATATAGCAAAAAAGACGATCGCAGCTATCCAACCGCCGAATGTCAGGTATTTGAAAGCCTCTACACCGTTGTTGTAGACGGATGCTGTGCAGGCATTGCAGACCACGACACCCATGATGAGTGAATAGAAAATAATGGACGGTATCATTGTAATGAGTGTAAGAAGTCCCTGATTACCGTAAAATCTCGCATAACGGGAGTAGTCCCTGAGTGTGAACGGGAACCAGAAGGTCAGACCGAAGCAGGCTATCAATGCATTTTTCTGATTTTTTGCAATGTCATCCTTGTCAAATTCATATGTATGATCTTTGGTATTCATGAACATATGTATGAAGCCCTTGACATTTTTAGGCATTTCCTTATTTTGCTGTTCTTCATTTTCGGACTTCTCCGACTTCTCAAACACGAAGTTCTTTGACACTTCATAGGGATTTTCTTTAGGTTCTTCGGGTTCTTCAGGCTGTTCGGGTATTTCTTCCGTCTGTTCGGTCTCCTGCACTTCAGCGGGAACTTCCGTTTCTTCCGCAGGCATCTCTTCGGGAACATTTACAGGTTCTGCGGTCTCCTCAACAGCAGGCTGTTGTTGTTCATATACGGGCTGTTCCTGAACAGCAGGCTGCTGTTGTTCATATACGGGCTGTTCCTGAACAGCGGGCTGTTGTTGCTCATATACGGGCTGTTCCTGGACTACAGGCTGTTGTTCATATTGCTGATACTGCTGTTCCTGGGGATATGAATTCTGCTGGGGATACTGAGGCTGCTGATATTGATTGTAATTGTTCTGAGGATATTGAGGCTGCTGATATTGGTTATAATTGTTCTGAGGATACTGAGGCTGCTGATATTGGTTATAATCATTCTGAGGATACTGAGGCTGCTGCTGATATTGGTTATAATTGTTCTGAGGATACTGAAGTTGCTGCTGATATTGGTTATAATTGTTCTGAGGATACTGAGGCTGCTGCGGATACTGGTTGTAATCGTTCTGCGGATACTGAGGCTGCTGATAGTTGTAGTCATTTTGTGGATACTGAGGTTGAGCATAGCCGTTGTTGTACTGGTCGTTATAGTCATCATACTGTTGAAATTGCTGTGGTTGGTCGTAAAACTCATCATTTCCGCAGTTATCGCAGTATTCTGCTGCATCATCGACGGCTGCTCCGCATACGGGACATACTTTCATTATAGATTCTCCTCCTTAAACAAATGGCGTTTTATAAAAGATCGCTCAAAGGCGATTTTGTTTACTGACATAATTATATTATATTTTTCAGTATATTGTCAATATCCTAATAGAAAATTTCGATTCAACTGCAAAAATAAAAACAGAGGGCGAGTTTTCCCGCCCTCTGTCTGTCAGAGTTTGCCTATTATATTTTCAAGTTTATCGGCAGCATCTTCGGCTTCGGGATTGATTATACTTTCCGCCTTGCCGTTGTCGCAGGCTTTTGCATTTTCCGGATCGATAGGCAATCTTGCAAGAATGTCAAGGCTGTATTCCTGAGCGATATTTTCGAGTTTGCTCTCACCGAATGGATAGTGTTTTTTCTTGCAGTCGGGACATACAAAGTAACTCATATTTTCAACGATGCCAAGAATAGGCACGTTCATCAACTGAGCCATTTTCACGGCTTTTTCAACTATCATCGATACCAAGTCCTGCGGAGATGTCACGACTATGATGCCGTCAAGCGGCAGTGACTGGAACACCGTCAAAGGCACATCGCCTGTTCCGGGAGGCATATCCACGAACATATAATCAACATTGCCCCAACACACATCCGTCCAGAACTGTTTGACAGTGCCTGCAAGTATAGGACCTCTCCATATAACAGGATCGTTCTCGTTTTCAAGCAGGAGATTGATGGACATGACCTTGATGCCCGAAGCTGTCACGGCAGGAAGAATACCTTTTTCGGAGCCGTAAGCCTTTTCTGTGATACCGAAAGCCTTCGGTATAGAGGGACCTGTAATATCCGCATCAAGGATAGCCGTGTCATAGCCTCTTCTTGAAAACATCACTGCCAACAGTGATGTGACGATGGATTTGCCGACACCGCCCTTTCCGCTGACGACACCTATCACTTTTTTGACGGTGCTGTACTGGTTGAGCTGTTCGGTCATGTCGAGTGAAGAGGAGTTCTCCCTTGAGGAGCAGCTTTCACCGCATGAACTGCAATCGTGTGTACATTCTGACATAATTATTCTCCTTTTTCATCAGTGTTTTCAATTTGGTCTGCCACATCCGGCACAGTTTCGGCAAGTTCGTCGAATGTCTCCGAAAGAGCCTGCTGTTCATCTTTTTCAGCAGGTTCTTCGGAATTTTCATCAGGCTTCGGGGTATCAAGTTCATATCCGCTGAGGAATGTATAGGGGATACCGTAACCGAGTGCAACGGCCGCGAAATTGACGATCTGAGAGTGACTTGCGATCTGCTGAGAGAAAGGCAGACCTTGTACTGTACCTGCAATGATGATATAGAGTGCAGGCAGTACCATTATTATAAGAGTAGCAAGCGAGAAGCGTTTGACCTGCTTGCCGTCGCCTACTCTTGTTGCATAGAAAAGTACAAGACCGAATACCGCATAGACTGACGACATGGCGAGCAGTTTTATATTGTCGGTCATTGTTGAGGAATCCTGTATCAGCAGGGCGAAAAAGTATGAGCATATAATAAATGCTGTCACAAGAAATGCGGAAAATATCAGATTGGAAGTATCTTTATTCTTTTTCATCATGGTTCCCTCCGAAAGCATTATTTAAGCATTGCCACAAGACAAAGCCAATTTTTTTCTTCATACTGCCCGATCATCTTCAAGTTATCGGGAAGTGCCGAAAGCAGATCATCAAGGCGTGAATCGATAATACCGCTCATGATGTAAACAGTTTTTTCATGCATGAGTTTTTCAATATCTGCCGAAAGCATGATAATGGCATCAGCAACGATATTTGCCGTGATGATGTCAAAAGAGCCGCTGACTTCATCGGCGAGATTGCCGTGAATACCTGTGTATCTGTCGGCTACGTCATTGAGTTTTGCATTTTCGATCGATGCTTTCACGGCAAGTTCATCTATATCTATGCCTACAGCGGACTTTGCCCCCAACAGCAACCCTGCAACCGAGAGAATACCGCTTCCGCAGCCTACATCAAGCATGGTACAGTCTTTTGTCACATACTTTTCCAACGCCTGCAAGCAAAGTCTTGTTGTTTCATGCGTACCCGTACCGAATGCAACGCCGGGTTCTAAATTCATCACTATTCTTCCGTTAGGCTCGAAATCATCTCTCCATACGGGACGTATCAGAAGTTTTTCGCCGACTTCAATGGGTTTGAAATACTTTTTCCAGTTCTCAAGACAGCCTTCAACATCACAGTCACCTGAGTACAGCCTGTAAGGGATATTTTCAGATGCAAACCTTTCTTTGAGGAAAGACAGGGCTTCATTGGGGTTATCTTCGGGCGATATGTAAATATGCACCTTTGCTTTTGTTCTGTCCATTTTGAGCAGTTCCTCGTCAATGAGGTCTATATGTGCAATTTGCAGTACCTCTTCTTCAAGATTTGAGTAATCCTCTATGTATATGCCGTAAGGCACAGTCATTTGTGCAATACTTCCTGCAAGGTCAACATCCTTTGCATCGACCTCCGCAATGATCTCTGTCCAGTTCATAAACACGTTCCCTTCATAAAAAAATCACAACAAATATATTATAATATATTGCCAAAGAAAAAACAACCTCTAAAAAAATAAACCTGCCGAAATATTCTTTAAAAATATGTCAAGTTTGTTGCATTATTGATGTTGTAATTTTCATTGAAATCAATTATACTTATAATGTGAAGTTATATTTTAAATGGAAAGGCGGTGATGATCGTGTTGGGGAAAAATGTGAGGATAGAGATATTCGGGACACTTGAAGACAGGTATCTGTATTCGGGCTTTATCACAGATGAAAAAAAAGGCGTATTACAGCAGGTCTACATAATCTCTGACAGGGAACTGCATGGAGAGATCGAATGTACCATAATAGCAGAAGTGAGTTCCGAAAAGTATTCCCGCATACGATTTGTGGCCGCTCCTGCGGGATACATCTACTATGAGCCTGAGATACGAAAAAGACTTTGCAGAAAATCCGTTGCATTTGATAAGATAGTATGTGTATATGAAAAGTCATGCGGTGCTGTTGTATATCACCGTACAAGGCTCGGAGTGATAAAAGTCCTGCTCGTCAAAAACCACAACGGCAAGTGCTGGACATTCCCGAAAGGTCACGTTGAGCAGAACGAAACAGAACAGCAAACGGCTGTGCGTGAGATAAAAGAAGAAACAGGGCTTGATGTGGTCATAGAGCCGGGCTTCCGCCATACAAGTACATACAGACCTTTCGGAAAAACTAAAAAACAAGTCGTATTTTTTCTTGCAAAGGCAGATGCAAGTGCCGTTAACCTTCAGAAAAGTGAGATAGACTACTATCTTTGGGCAACCCTTGATGAAGCTATGCATATATGCAGATACGACAATGATACTAAAATTCTCCGTGAAGTAAAAAGACGACTTTTATAATTCATAATGCACAATGCATAATGCACAATGAACAATCGGCAATCATGTTCAAACAGACTGTTTGAATATGATTGCTGATTTTTTGTGACAGGCTACTTGACAATACAAAGTAGGTGTGATATATTTATAGTAAGCTACTTGATAATGCAAAGTAGATGAAGGAGGATGAATGAATGGACGATTCTCAGATATTAAAGGGTGTTTTAGAAGGCTGCGTGTTGGCGGTAATAGCAAGAGGTGAAACCTACGGTTATGAAATATTGTCTGTGCTGGACGGGGCGGGATTTGATGACCTCATGGAAGGCACTTTATACCCCGTTTTGACAAGGCTTGAAAAAAAGGGGCTTATCTCGTGCAGAAAGGCAAAATCGCCTTTCGGTCCCATGAGAAAATATTATTCTATCACTGAAAAAGGCATTGTATATTTAAAGGAGTTTCACAGCAGCTATGCCAAAATAACCGCCGCTGCACAAAAAGTCTTTGACGGCGAGATCACAAAAGCAAAGGAGAATGAAAATGGCTGATAGATATGAATACTATGTCGGACAGCTTGAAGGCGACTATCTTGAAACATTCAAAAAAATACAGCGTTATGCCAATGTGAGCATTATAGGAAAGAAATATAAAAGAGAAGTCCTGTCAAGCATACTTGACACATTCCTCAATGCACAATCCGAAGGCAAGGATATTTCAAAAGTGGTCGGCAAAGATACGGAAAAATTCTGCCGTCAATGTTTCGGTGAAAATCCCCTCAGAGAGCATATTTTACCCGTATTTGAATATATGTTGCCGTTTGCACTTGCGTGGCTTGTAATACTTGCATGGAATGTCTTTGACATAATCGTGTCGAGGAATGCCGTAGGCGATAAGATAGGTTTTTTCCATATAGCCGTCAGTTTGGATATACCGCCGTTTCGCCTGAACGGTATAGGCATTAGTCTGATAGCTGTTTTAAGCTATGTTATATTTTGGATAATGAACGGCATGATAAAGAAAATGCTTTTCGGAAAGCACGCCAAAAATATCATGCTTTTGCAGTGCATGAAAGGTGTTGCATTTGTATTATGCGTGATAGTCGGCATTGTAGCAGATACTTTCATACCGTTCTGTACACCTGCATGGATAGAGTTCACACTTCTGACACCGCCCGTGATTATCGTCTACGGTATTCTGAAAATATACGACTATTTCAAAAACAGAACCTTGAAATCCAAATGAAAGGATAGATCATTGATGAAAAATGGTATCACCTATATCGCAACAGGCTTGTTCAGTATGACAGTGACTGTCTTAATAATATGTTTTGCGGCATCGGGCAATATCGTACATAGTGCATCATGGGGTGATATTGCGTTTATTTATATGGTCTTTATCATAGTGTTTCTTGCATGGACTATTACAAAAAAACTGATATTTTTGGGAGTCGTCACAAAAAATCCTGTCATACTCATCAGCATGGCAGTTATTCCTTTGCTTGTATTTTGGCTCTTTTCGGCACGTTTCTGAAAAAATTTTTCCGCCAGTATACGTTTTGCAGATATATATATAACAGGAGATGACGGAATATGGATATACTTGTTTTGGCACTGACAGGTATTCTCGTTATATTATTGTTTTTTATAAATACTTTAAAGTCACCGTAAAGTGAATAGTTGTATGCTGAATGTGCCATACTATAAGTGCCGTTAATAAACGGCACAAAGGAGATATATAATGGAAAAGCTCAACAAAAGTATACAATGTACGGTAGAGGATTGCAGATACCATTGTAAAAACCATGATTACTGCTCACTCGACACCGTGCATATCGGCACACATGAACATTACCCCTCAACAGATAAATGCACAGACTGCCTTTCGTTCAGTGCAAAAACCGATCTGACATGATAAAAGTGACCGCTGCAAAAATTCTTGCAGCGGTCACTTTGCACGTTGCAAATTCAAAAAGTTTGTGCTATGATAAAAGAAGTTTATAAGAGAAAGGGATCTTTAAAATGAAACTTGGAATAGTAGGTCTGCCGAATGTCGGCAAAAGCACTCTTTTTAATGCCATTACAAATGCGGGGGCACAGTCTGCAAACTACCCGTTCTGCACGATAGAGCCGAATGTGGGAGTAGTAGCCGTACCCGATAAGCGTCTTGACAAGCTGGCTGAAATGTATCAGCCCGAAAAATACACCCCTGCCACCATTGAATTTGTTGACATAGCGGGACTTGTCAAAGGCGCATCAAAGGGCGAAGGCTTGGGAAATAAATTTCTCTCGAATATCCGTGAAGTAGATGCCATCGTCCATGTCGTCAGATGCTTTGAAAATGACGATATAATCCATGTTGACGGCAGCATTGACCCGAAACGTGATATTGAAACTATCAATATTGAACTTATATTATCAGACCTCGAAATTCTCGACAGGAGAATAGACAAGACTATGAAACTCCTTAAAGGCGATAAAAAATATCAAAGTGACCTTGATTTTTTCAAACGTGTAAAGGAAGCCCTCGAAGACGGTAAGTCTGCCCGTTCTGTCGAATGTACCCCCGAAGAAAAAGAACTGCTTGCAACTGTTTCACTTCTCACCAACAAGCCCATCATATATGCCGCAAACATGAGTGACAGCGACTTTAAAGACGGTTCTGTTGACGGAAACAAATATTTTGAAATGGTGAAAGAGATAGCCGAAAGTGAACACGCCGCCGTATTGCCGATATGTGCGGAAGTCGAGGCTGAAATATCCGGAATGGAACTTGATGAAAAAGAGCTGTTTTTATCCGAGATGGGACTTGAACAGTCTGGATTAGACAGGCTTATAAATGCTTGTTATGACCTTTTGGGACTCATTTCTTATCTGACGGCAGGCAAGCCCGAAGTTCGTGCATGGACGATCACCAAAGGCACAAAAGCTCCCCAAGCTGCCGGCAAGATACATACAGATTTTGAAAGAGGCTTTATCCGTGCGGAAGTCGTTTCATTTGATGACCTTATGTCATGCGGTTCAATGGCGGCGGCAAAGGAAAAGGGACTTGTACGCTCCGAAGGCAAGGAATATGTAATGAATGACGGCGACATAGTTCTTTTCCGCTTCAACGTATAAATCAATCATGGCGACAGGCTTTTTTATGGCTTGTCGCTTTTGTTTATGAATGGTTTCGCATTGTACAATGTTCAATGTCCAAAATTCACGATAACTGCTAATTGAAAAAAGAGTGCCTTGACGAATTGCCAAGACACTCTGGATTTTTTGTTTATCAATGGTTTCACAATATACATTGTACATTGTACATTGCACATTGCACATTGAATATCAGCCGAGTTCAGCGAAATATTTGATAGTTCTGACCATCTGGCTTGTGTAGCTGTTCTCGTTGTCGTACCATGAAACAACCTGTACTTCATAGAGATCGTCAGCGATCTTAGCAACCATTGTCTGAGTAGCGTCAAAGAGTGAACCGTATCTCATGCCGATAACGTCGGAAGAAACGATCTGATCCTCGTTGTAGCCGAAAGACTCGGAAGCAGCAGCCTTCATAGCAGCATTGATGCCTTCTTTTGTGACGTCAGCACCCTTTACAACAGCTGTAAGGATAGTTGTTGAGCCTGTCGGAACGGGAACTCTCTGTGCAGAACCGATAAGCTTGCCGTTAAGTTCGGGGATAACAAGACCGATAGCCTTTGCAGCACCTGTTGAGTTAGGAACGATGTTAGCAGCACCTGCTCTTGCACGTCTGAGGTCGCCCTTTCTGTGAGGACCGTCAAGGATCATCTGATCGCCTGTGTAAGCGTGGATAGTGCTCATGATACCGCTCTGGATAGGAGCATAGTCATTGAGAGCCTTTGCCATAGGAGCAAGGCAGTTAGTTGTGCAGGAAGCAGCAGAGATGATAGTATCTTCAGCTGTGAGAGTTTTCTCGTTTACGCTGAATACGATAGTTTTAAGGTCATTGCCTGCGGGAGCAGAGATAACAACTTTCTTAGCACCTGCATCGATATGAGCCTGTGATTTAGCCTTTGAGCAGTAGAAACCTGTGCATTCGAGAACAACGTCAACACCGAGTTCGCCCCAAGGAAGTTCAGCAGCGTTAGCTTTTGCATAGATAGTAAGAGTTTTGCCGTCAACTGTGATAGTACCTGCCTCATCGTCAGCAGAAACAGTGTGGAGACCTTCACCGATCTTACCGCAGTAACCGCCCTGAGCTGTGTCGTACTTCAGAAGATTAGCGAGCATTGAAGGCTTTGTAAGGTCGTTTATAGCAACAACTTCATAACCCTCTGCACCGAACATCTGTCTGAAAGCAAGACGACCGATACGACCGAAACCATTAATAGCAACTTTAACTGACATGGGAAATTACCTCCTAATATTTGTTAATGTATATATTTTAATATATTTTCAAAAAAATTACAAGATGTTTTTGCAAAATTTAACAAAAAATTTTTATTTTATCTTATCTTGCTTCCGGCAGGCAGACCGTCAACAAATATGACTTTCACATCATCACCGTTTTCACCGGCAAGTATCATTCCCTGACTTTCCACTCCGCAAAGTACCGCAGGTTTCAGATTTGCAACAAGAATGATCTTCTTTCCGACAAGTTCATCAGGCTTATAATATTTTGCGATACCGCTTGCAACGGTCCTTTCACCGAAGCCGTCATTCAGCGTGAGTTTAAGGAGTTTTTTAGCTTTCTTGACAGGCTCGCAAGCCGTTATCTCTGCAACTCTCAATTCCACTTTTGCAAAGTCATCTATGCCGATAAGTGCCACATTTTCAGGTTTTTCGGGTTTGGATTCGGGCTTGGGTTCTTCTTTTTTCTGAGAGCCGATGAGTTTGTTGAGTTCGTCAATTTCCTTGTCAACGTCTATACGGGGGAAGATGATACCGCCTTTATGGACTGTAACTGTTTTTGGAAGTTTGCCGAAAGTCGCTGTACTTTCATAAGTTACGTCATCTGCACCTGCTCCTATCTGTTCCCATACAACAGGCATAGTCGTAGGCATGAATGCGGAGAGAAGTGTTGAAACTATTCTTATTGTTTCCAGAAGATTGTAAAGTACACAAGCAAGACGAGGTTTATTTTCCTCATCTCTTGCA
Organism: uncultured Ruminococcus sp.; assembly: GCA_902800005.1. GTDB lineage: Bacteria > Bacillota > Clostridia > Oscillospirales > Acutalibacteraceae > UBA1213. The sequence goes on from CADCCP010000010.1 coordinate 56,649, forward strand.
AGCACCCACGGAGCAGTTTCATCTATATACTTATTTGCACGGGATACTACATTAAATATCTCTGCAAGGGCATTGTTAAGCTGAGTTTTGTCAATGAAACCGTCAACTTTATCTACAAGTGCGGTTGCCTGTGTGATAAGGTCATCATCAAATTCACCGCTTTGCTGAATTTCGGGGAGAGTGCCGCCGAAATACTTTTCGACCATTGCAACTGTTCTTGAAACGAGATTTCCAAGACCGTTGGCAAGGTCTGTATTTATGCGGTTTATCATAATTTCATTTGAAAAAGAACTGTCCGAACCGAGAGCCATTTCTCTCATGATGTGATAACGGATAGCATCTGCACCGTATCTTTCACCGAGTATGAAAGGATCAACTATATTTCCGAGGGATTTGCTCATTTTCTGACCGTTGAAAGTTATCCAGCCATGTACAGCAAGATGTTTCGGCAAAGGCAGATCAAGAGCCATGAGCATAGCAGGCCATATTATCGCATGGAATCTCATAATATCCTTAGCGACCATGTGGACATCGGCAGGCCAGAATTTGTCATAGTCATTGTAAGCATCATTGTCATAGCCGAGAGCGGTTATATAGTTTGAAAGAGCGTCTATCCATACATAGACAACATGATTTGTGTCAAATGTGACGGGGATACCCCATTTGAAACTTGTCCTTGAAACGCATAAGTCTTCCAATCCGGGCTTGATGAAGTTGTTGACCAACTCCAATGCACGAGTTTTGGGCTGTAAATAATCCGTTTCTGTGAGGAGTTTTTCTATTCTGTCGGCAAAAGGCGACATCTTGAAGAAATATGCTTCTTCCTTTGCTTCAACGACAGGTCTGCCGCAGTCGGGACATTTTCCGTCAACGAGCTGTGAATCCGTCCAGAAACTTTCGCAGGGAGTGCAGTATTTGCCTTTGTATTCGCCTTTGTAGATGTAGCCCCTGTCATAGAGGTCTTTAAATATCTTCTGTACAGCCGTTACATGATAATCGTCAGTTGTACGGATATATCTGTCATAGCTGATATTCATGTATTTCCAGAGTTTTTTGAAAATTTCAACTATCTCGTCAACATACTGTTTGGGAGTGACACCCTTTTCAGCGGCTTTCTGTTCGATCTTAAGACCATGTTCATCAGTACCCGTAAGGAACATCACATCATAGCCCTGCATACGTCTGTAACGGGCGATTGAATCGCAGGCGGTGGTTGTGTAGCAGTGTCCGATATGCGGATTGCCCGACGGGTAGTAAATGGGAGTAGTGATATAATACTTTTCTCCGTTATGCTTCTGCATAGTGCATTCCTCCAATTTTCTTTTAATGTATCAATTCTATAACAAATACAAATTTTTATCAATACTTTTTGGCGGATTTTTTGAAAAATATTGCTCTGCGATAGTAATTTCTCATTTCCAATTCCTAATTCCTCATTTTTAAAGTTGATTTTTGGAGAAAAATGTGCTTTAATAATAGATGGAATATATCCATATAAATTAAAGTCGGGAGGGGAGATATATGGCGAGTGAGCTTATCAAGGCAGTGCTTGAAGCCGAAAAAGAGTGCAGGCAGAAAGAAATCGATGCCAAAGAAAAGGCTGAACTCAAAAAGCAGGACACTCTTAAACAGGCAAGGGAAATTGTCGAAAATGCCGAAAAGCAGACCGATAAAATGCTCAAGGATGATAAACAGGCTATATCGGGAAGCAGTAAACGTCAGCTTGAAAAGGAAAAGCAGAAAACCAAAAAACAGTGTGATGAGATCTCGGCAGCGGCTGCAAAAAATCTTGACAGAGTAACTCGGCTTGTCATTGAAATGCTGACTGCGTAAGCGGCAGAAAAAAATTTTTTATCAAAGTGTGGTGATTATGATTTGTCAAAGCTGAAAATGAAAGCAGTAAGGATCATTGCATTGAAGCACGACAGAAAAAGGCTTCTGGAGCATTTACAGGACTCTGCATTGATCCATGTAAAGCACAGTGATGATGTGCAGGACGGTTTTGCAAGGGCTGACACCTCTGCCCAACTCAAGCAGTTCGAGAAAAATGCAGACCTTACCGAAAAAGCCTTGAAAATCCTCGGCAATGTCGCACCTGAGAAAAAAGGCTTGTTGGATGGCTTCAAGGGAAGGCGTGAGATAGATGCCGATGAAATAGGCGATATTGCACAGCAGGCTGCTAAAATTATCGGTATCTGCGGAAAAATATGCCGTATCGATGAACAGATAACCGACAACATCGCTGAACAGGCAAGAATACGCACCCTTACGGCACAGCTTGAAGTCTGGAAAAAACTTGATATTCCGCTTAATACAGGTGATACCAACTCAATGGCTGTATTTATCGGCACTTTGCCTAAGCAGTATGATGAACAGCTTTTAGCCGAAACGCTTGCGGAAAAATGTCCCGAATTGGTGTTTGAGCTTGAAGTTGTCTATTCTTCTTCAAATGTTACAAGTATAGTTGTGTTCACGCCCAAAAAACAGAAAGAACAGGCTGAACTGACTTTAAGAAGTATAGGTTTTTCAAGACCGCTGAATCCTACTTCAAAGATACCGCTTGACAAGGCAAAACGTCTTGCAAAGAAAAGCAATGATCTTAGAGATAAAAAGGATGATCTCAGAGAGCAGATCGCAAATTATGCGGATTACCGTGATGCAATTCGTGACACGCAGGACTATTTTGAAATGCGAGCGGAAAAGTACAGGGTAATATCCGAACTTGACCAGACAGAACACGTTTTTGTCCTTAACGGTTACATACCCGAGCAGGACTGCGGTAAATTAGAGGAAATTTGTCAAAAAGTGCCTTCGGCAATCATAGAGTTTGAGGAAGCGGGCGATGATGCACCCGTCAAACTCAAAAATAACAAATTTGCCGAACCTGCTCAAAGCGCCTCACCATCAAAAGAGGATATTGATCCGACACCTGTATTGGCATTTTTCTTTTACTGGTTCTTCGGCATGATGTTCTCAGATGCAGGCTACGGACTTTTACTTGTCATAGGTACGGCGATAGGCTTGAAAATCCTCAAGCCCGACAAGTCTATGAGAAACAATCTTAAATTGTTCCAATACTGCGGAATATCAACTGTTATATGGGGACTTGTTTTCGGAAGTTTCTTCGGTGACGCTCCGGCGGTATTCTGGAATACTTTCACGGGCAGTAATGTTACTATGAAACAACTTATGCCGTGGATGCTGGATACGCAAAAAGATGCGTTATTTATCATGATAATGTCCATAGCATTCGGACTTGTTCATGTACTTGTGGGAATGGGCTGTAAATTTTACGTCTGTTTCAGGCAGAAAAAATATGCGGAAGCATTCTTTGATACGGGCTTATGGATGTTGCTTCTCACAGGTTTGGCAGTGCTTGCGGCAGGTATGGCATTCGGTCAGATACTTACATATATCGGTGCAGGTATTGCAATAGCTTGTGCAGTTGGTCTTATACTGACACAAGGACGCAGTAAAAAAGGTATTTTCGGTAAACTCATAGGCGGTGTTGCCTCTCTGTATGATATAACAAGTTATGTCAGTGACCTTCTGAGTTATTCGAGATTGATGGCACTCGGTCTGACAACAGGCGTTATGGCACAGGTATTCAATATGCTGTCCACTTTGTTCGGTACAAGCGTATTTGGTATAATATGTATGGCAGTTGTGTTCATAGTCGGTCACGCTGTCACGATAGGCTTGAATGTACTCGGTTCGTATGTGCATACAATGCGTTTGCAGTATGTCGAGATGTTCAGCAAATTCTATGAAGGCGGCGGAAAGCCCTTTGAACCTTTCTCCGCAAAGACTAAAAACTTTAAGATAAAAAATACTGATGAATAAAAAATTGGAGGTAAATTTATTATGGGTATGATATTTACAATTCTCGGTATAGCAGTAGCTACGGTTCTGGCAGGTATAGGCTCTGTAAAGGGTGTCGGTGCGGCTGCACAGGCTTCTATGGGAGTTCTTTCTGAGGATTCCTCAATGTTCGGTAAAATGCTCGTTTTGACACTTCTCCCCGGTACACAGGGACTTTACGGCTTTATCGTAGGCTTCCTTATGCTCATCTATGCAGGTGTTCTTGGCGGCGGTGACGTTGTTACATGGCAGCAGGGACTTGCTTATCTGGGTGCATCTCTGGCTATCGGCATAGGCGGACTTGTTTCCGGTATCGCTCAGGGCAGGGCTGCTGTTGCAGGTATCGGTCTTTGTGCAAAAGATGACAAGAACTTCTCAAAAGCTATGGTATCTGTTACGCTTGTTGAGATATATGCACTTTTTGCATTCATCGTTTCCTTGCTGACAGTTATCTCTGTACCCGCTATCAAATTTTAATTTAAGGGTGTGCATGATATGAGCAAAGGTGAAAAAATAATTGCCGAGATTTATCATGAGTGTGATGAAAAGATAGCCGTTATCAATAAAGAAAATGATGCAGCTTGCGACGAGATAATAGAAAAGGCTAAGGCAAAAGCAAAAGAGATCACGGAAAATGCAAGATTTCTTGTAGAGGAGCAGTCTGCAAAGCTTCTCAAAGCCCATCAGAGCAAAAGTGAACTTGAAAAAAGAAATATGCTTTTGAAGGCTCGCCGTCAGGAAATTGACAAAGCTGTTGACCATGTGCTTGAATACATGGAAAATCTCCCCGATAAAGTTTACTTTGAACTCATTTACAGCCTTGCAAAGACCTCTGACTTGAAAGAGGGCATTGTGTACTTCAATTCAAAGGACTTGAAAAGAGTGCCGAAAAATCTTGAAAGCAGATTTGCAGAAAAAGGTATTTCCGCCAAACTTTCCGACACTCCCAATGATACCATTGAAAGCGGCTGTATACTTAAAAACGGTGACATAGAGGAAAATATGAGTTTTTCTGCCGTCATCGCCCAAAGACGTGAGGAAATAGAGGACTTGATAAGCAAAGAGCTTTTTAAATAAAGGGGGGTTTTTATGGAATACGAATTTTCTATCGGTTCTGTAAGGGCAAGGGAAAAAAGACTTCTTTCCTCCTCCGATATTGAACAAATGCTTGCTCTCAAAAGTGAAAAGGAGCTTGTGAGATTTCTCAAAGACAAGGCTTTCGGTGACGGTGAAACGGTCGATGAACTTATTGCAAGCAATACTGAAATCATGTGGAAATACGTTAAAAGCGTTGCACCCGATATGAATTTGTTTGAACCGTTCTTTATACAGAATGATGTGCATAATTTAAAGACCGTTCTCAAAGGCACTATGTCCGACAGGGATTACGATAATTTACTGATAACCCCCTGCATGACAGATGAAAAAACTCTTGTATGGGCTGTCGAAAACAGACGTTTTGATAAATTGCCCGAATGGCTTGCAAGTGCCGCCGATACCGCTTACGGACTTCTTGCCGAAACCAAAGATGCACGTTTGAGTGATGCAGTCATAGATAAAGCCGTCATGCAGAAACTCATTTCCGAAAGCAAAAAGATAAAGTCTGTATTTCTCAGAAAGTACATTGAAAGACTTGTCTTTTTTGCGGAAGTGAAAATTGCATTGAGGGCGGCTAAGACCTCTTCAACGGAAACTTATCTTGAACAGGCACTTTGCGAATGTGACGGTCTTGACCTGCCGACACTCATCAAAAACACTGTTTCGGGTGAAAAGACACTCATCAAATATCTTGAAAAAATAAATGTGCATGACTGTTCAAAGGCAGTCGCACTGTATCAGAAATCACCGTCGGAATTTGAAAAATTCGTTGATGACGGTACTATGAAAATTGCCCGTGAACTTTGCAGACATTCAAGTATAGGTCCCGAACCTCTTTTGGGTTACTGCATGGGCTGTGAATTTGACAGAAAAACGGTCAATATAATTTCAGGGGGCATTAAAACAAAAACTTCCCCCGATAAAATAAGAGAAAGGCTGCGTGTAAGCTATGGTTAAGAATATTGCCGTGATAGGCGACAGTGAAAGCATTAAAGGCTTCGGTGCAGTCGGTATAGATATGTTTATATGTGATGAGCCTCTCGAATCGGGCGGCTTGTTCAAAAGGATCGCAGAAACCGAAGATTATGCAATTATCTACATGACAGAGGAACTGTTTGAACTTTCCGCAAGGGAAAGAAATAAATTTGCCGACAGGGCTATCCCTGCCGTTATCCCGATACCGTCCGCTCAGGGCAACAGGGGTACAGGTCAGAAAAGACTGTCAAAATTCGTGGAACAGGCGGTCGGTTCGGATATTCTCTTTGGAAATTGAGGTGTTTATATTTGACTAACGGAATTATTACAAAAGTCGCAGGTCCTCTCGTTATTGCAGAGGGAATGCGTGATGCAAATATGTTTGACGTTGTGAGGGTGAGCAAGGAACGTCTTATCGGCGAAATAATCGAAATGCACGGCGATCAGGCTTCCATACAGGTCTATGAAGAAACTTCCGGTCTTGGTCCGGGTGAAGTCGTGGAATCAACAGGAGCACCGCTTTCTGTTGAACTCGGTCCGGGACTTATCGGCTCTATCTATGACGGTATTCAAAGACCTCTCAGCGAGATAATGAAAGTTGCAGGCAACAGCCTTAAAAGAGGTGTAGAAGTGCCGTCACTCGACCACGAGAAAAAATGGCATTTCGTGCCGACTGCCAAAAAAGGCGATAAACTCGTTGCAGGTGACGTTCTCGGCACTGTTAAAGAAACTAATGCAGTTGTGCATAAAATTTTAGTGCCAAACGGCGTAAAAGGTACGGTTGTAGATATTAAAGAGGGCGATTTCAACATTGATGAGACCGTTGCGATAATGGACGTGAACGGCAAAAAGAAAAATCTTGAAATGGCTGTAAGGTGGCCTGTCCGTATCGGCAGACCTTATAAAAGAAAACTCTCTCCCGACATTCTTTTGACAACAGGTCAGAGAACTATTGATACACTTTTCCCCATAGCCAAAGGCGGTGTAGCTGCTGTTCCGGGACCTTTCGGCTCAGGTAAGACTGTTGTACAACATCAGCTTGCTAAATGGGCGGCGGCTGATATAATCGTATATATCGGCTGCGGTGAACGTGGAAATGAAATGACAGACGTTTTGAATGAATTTCCCGAACTGAAAGACCCCCGTACAGGTAATTCCCTTATGGAAAGAACCGTACTTATCGCCAACACTTCCGATATGCCCGTTGCTGCCCGTGAAGCCTCTATTTATACGGGTATCACCATAGCAGAATATTTCAGAGATATGGGTTACACAGTCGCACTTATGGCGGACTCCACTTCACGTTGGGCAGAGGCTCTCCGTGAAATGTCCGGACGACTTGAAGAAATGCCCGGTGAAGAAGGTTATCCCGCATATCTCGGCAGCCGTCTGGCACAGTTCTATGAACGTGCAGGACGTGTTCTCATCAACGGCAGCGATGATAAAGAGGGTGCATTGTCAGTTATCGGTGCAGTTTCACCCCCCGGCGGCGATATTTCCGAACCTGTTTCACAGGCTACTCTCCGTATCGTCAAAGTGTTCTGGGGACTTGATGCAAACCTTGCTTATAAACGTCATTTTCCTGCTATCAACTGGCTGACAAGCTATTCTCTTTATACAGATCAGCTTGAAGATTGGTTTGCAGAGAACGCTTCAAAGGATTTCATGCAGCTTCGTGCAAGGTTGATGTCACTCTTGCAGGACGAATCCGAATTGCAGGAAATAGTAAACCTTGTCGGTATGGACGCTCTTTCCGCAACCGACAGACTTAAACTTGAAACAGCCCGTTCCATTCGTGAGGACTATCTCCATCAAAATGCTTTTGATCCTGTCGATACTTATACTTCACTTAAAAAGCAAGTTCTCATGATGAGGGCAATATTACTTTGCTATGATAAATCCGTTGCTGCTCTCAAAGAGGGTGCGGACACGGAATTGTTAATTGGAATGTCCGTGCGTGAACGTGTGGGACGTTTCAAATATGAAGATGAAAAGAACATTGACAGGGAGTTTGAAGCAATAAGCACCATGCTTGAAAAGGAAATAAAAGATGTACTTGAAAGGAGTGAGGACTGATGCCTAAAGAATACCGTACTATACGAGAGGTCGCAGGTCCTCTGATGATGGTAAGTGACGTTGAGGGCGTTACATACAATGAACTCGGTGAAATAGAACTGCCTGACGGAAGTATCAGAAGATGTCAGGTTCTTGAAGTTGACGGCAAAAATGCCCTTGTACAGCTTTTTGAATCTGCCGCCGGCATTAACCTTGCACATTCAAAAGTAAGATTTATCGGTCGTTCTATGGAATTGCCCGTTTCAGCCGATATGCTTTCAAGAGTGTTTGACGGTTTGGGAAATCCCATTGATGACGGTCCTGCTATAATCCCCGAAAAACGTCTTGACATAAACGGTACTCCCATGAATCCTGCTGCCCGTGACTATCCGCAGGAATTTATACAGACAGGTGTTTCCGCCATAGACGGCTTGAATACTCTTGTAAGAGGTCAAAAACTTCCGATATTCTCCGCTTCGGGCTTGCCCCATGCACAGCTTGCCGCTCAGATAGCAAGACAAGCCGCTGTTCGTGGCAAGAATGAACAATTTGCAGTTGTCTTTGCAGCTATGGGTATAACCTTTGAGGAATCCGAATTTTTTGTACGTTCATTCCGTGAAACAGGTGCTTTGGACAGAACTGTCATGTTTGTAAACCTTGCGAACGATCCGGCTATCGAAAGAATCGCAACTCCGAGAATGGCTCTGACAGCAGCCGAGTATCTTGCTTTTGACATGGGTATGCACGTTCTTGTTATAATGACGGATATTACCAACTATGCGGACGCTCTCCGTGAAGTTTCCGCCGCAAGAAAGGAAGTTCCCGGCAGACGTGGCTATCCCGGATATATGTACACCAACCTTGCAACGCTTTATGAACGTGCAGGCAGACAAAAGGGTAAAAAAGGCTCTATCACAATGATACCTATTTTGACCATGCCTGAAGATGATAAAACCCACCCCATACCCGACTTGACGGGATATATCACAGAGGGACAGATCATATTAAGCCGTGAACTTTACAGAAAAGGCATTACACCGCCTATTGATGTATTGCCGTCGCTGTCACGTCTGAAAGATAAGGGTATCGGTGTAGGACGTACAAGAGAAGATCATGCCGCTACAATGAATCAGCTTTTCTCCGCTTATGCAAGAGGCAAGGATGCAAGAGAATTGATGATAGTATTGGGTGAATCTGCTTTGACCGACATAGACAAGAAATATGCGGAATTTGCAGAGGCTTTTGAAAAAGAGTATGTTTCACAGGGATATACAACTAACCGTACCATTGAGGAAACTCTTGATTTGGGCTGGAAACTTCTGCATATCCTGCCGAGAAGTGAGTTGAAGAGAATAAAAGACGATATGCTTGACAAATACTATGGAAAGTAAGGTGTTGAGTATATGGCAGTAATGAATGTCAATCCCACAAGAATGCAAATGACAAAGCTCAAAAAACAGCTTCAAATTGCAAGACGTGGGCATAAAATGCTGAAAGATAAGCGTGATGAACTCATGCGGCAGTTCATAGAGCTTGTCAAGGAAAATAAAAAACTCCGTGAAAAAGTTGAAGCACAGCTTGAAGAGTGTAATAATCACTTTATAAACGCAAGTGCTGTGATGAATAAAAAGGCTCTTGAATCGTCTTTGATGTCGTCAAAACATCAGACAGGCGTTGAAGTGGACGGCAAAAATATAATGAGTGTAGATGTACCGTTATTTTCGCAGGTACACGGAAGTGATGACGGCGGTGAGATATTCCCATACGGATTTGCTTTCACTTCATTTGAACTTGATGATGCCGTAACGGAACTCAATAATGTCCTGCCAGACCTGATAAAGCTGGCAGAGATCGAAAAAAGCTGTGAATTGATGGCGGCTGAGATAGAGCGTACAAGAAGGCGTGTAAACTCTCTTGAACACGTTATGATACCCAGATATGAGGAAACAATAAAATACATTGCCATGAAGCTCGAAGAAAATGACCGCTCAAGCCGTACAAGGCTGATGAAAGTCAAGGATATGCTCCTCGAAAAAGCACACGGATATTCCGAAAAATACAACTGAAACAGTGATACAAATAACGTGAGTTCGATGAAATGACTTAATTTTGTCGAACTCACGTTATTTATACTGAAAAGATCGAGTTTGGCAGAGGATATTGCCTTTGCACTTAATGCAGGAAAAAGGCAAGTACTCCGGATTTAAGATTAAAGCAGCTTTGCCAAGATGTCCCAAATATTAAACCGTGCTGCAATTTTCAAAAATTTCATTTACTTTTTTATAGAAAAATTATATAATAGTTATCATAAAATTGGTAATGGGAGTTTTTCCAAATGAAAAAAGTGTTTTGCGTAAGGTCTTGGCAGTGGCATTAGCGGCGGCTGTGCTGTGCGGTACGGGCTTTACGGCAGTCGGTCAGTTTGTCGGTACAGATGTATTTGTCAGTGCGGCTGAGGTTTACGGTGATTTTGACTTTTTGCAAATTCATAAAAAAATAAGGCAAGGAAATGATCCTTGCCATTATGCTGTAATGAATGCCGGTGGTGGGACTCGAACCCACACGCCCTTGCGAGCAACAGATTTTGAGTCTGCATCGTCTGCCAATTCCGACACACCGGCACATCTGATATAAACTTTACTTGACTATTATATATCAGATTTTATGATTTGTCAACAGTTTTTTTTAAATATGCAGACGTTTTCTTATAGCAGAAATTTTGGAAAGTCTTGAAATGATTATGAGGAGTGCCGCAACGCCTATACAGGATATTAAAGCGGGAAGTGACCAGACAAATTCTATGTCAAGCAGCCTGAATTTTCTGACGAAGTATTCTGTCAGCATACAGAATATGCCTGAAAGCACGAATCCGATCGAAACGATATAAAGTACATTGGTCTTTTTGGCAGACAGGGTATACAGCAGAATGAATGAGCCGAAAAGATACAGCAATATCGGTATGCATATATTTGCAAACCAGTTTTGACGGGGTGTTGTGAGGAAGTTCATCACCGCAAGGTAGGCAAAAACTGCCCCAAAGTCTGCCATCATGCATTTCAGCAGAGGTTTACGTTTGATGATAATAGGTGGGACAGCACAGCACCATGCCAAAATGACGGAAGGGATAACGTACTTTGACCATGTCAGTGCATCGTTTATAATGAAGTCGCACAGAGGGCACAATATCAAGCCTGTCAGAAATATTGCCGTCACGAGATTGGCAGAAATGAGCCTCAGTTTTTTGACTATTTTTTCCATCTGTTCGACAGGGTATGTAGTGATCATCGGTTCTTCCGCAGCGACATCATTAGGATTTACAACAGGAGTTTCACACAGAGGACATTTTTTCAGTGATCTGTCAAGTTCCACTCCGCAGTTTACACAATACGACATATATATCACCTTTTATACCAGATTTGATTCGATTTTTACAGGGATACCCATTTTTATGAGTGATGTAAAAAAGCCTTTTTCAATGTCTTTTTCATAGAAGCCGCTTGTCCAGTTTATATAGAGATCGCCATTGTAGCTTGCGGCGGCGGCTGAAGGCATACCTGCCATGAATCTGCCGAGCATGAATTCCACTCTTTCGATATGTCTTGACATTTCGGAAGGCAGGTCTACTCTGCCGAGATTGGAGAATGTGGACGAAACAAGCGTTTCTCCGTACATTTTGAAAGCCGTGAACAGTGCCACGTTTTTCATGAACAGCGGTATAACTCTCACAATGGGGTTGAACTCGTCACTTAAATTCTTGCACATGATGGCATTGAGATATTTTTCTTTATTGTTCATTCGCATGAAGTGATGAACTTCTTCTGTTATTTCCTCAAAGGTGAATTCACCGTAACGTGGTTCTATGCCGGGATTTATATATAAAGCAAAGTTCCGCAGGGTTTTACTCGGATACAGATTTCTTAAATTTATGGGTACGCTGACCTTAACGGGCTTTTCAATACGAACTCTGCTTTTTTCCTGACACTCCATAAATGATTTTATCATGACTGATACGATAAATTCCGTAACGGTCACTTTATATTCTTTAGATTTTGCATGGAGTTTGTCAAAGGGGATAATGCCCGTGATAACGCTTGTCTGATCGCTTGGAAGGGCAGTTCCTCTGAAATGATAGCCTTTTGATTCACTTCTGCTTTTGAGAGTGCGGAATTTGGCATATCTCTTGAAAGCATCTTCCATTTCCTCTTGGGAATACTCGCTGTCACAAATGATAATATCATCAAAGGCAGGGATATTTTC
>CADCCP010000010.1:68907-80733 GCA_902800005.1 uncultured Ruminococcus sp.
TATGTGACACGGTATGGCATATCACGATTATGAGGACCGCCTATTCTTCCGCAGGGACTTTGTCTTTCGGGCTGTATGAGGACAGGTCTGTCTGTTTCTTCAAAGAAATACCAGAACAAGCCCTTTTTCAGTTCAAGGTTTAAATTGACTATCCTCTTGCGTACATCATCAAGTGCTTTCTGCAATAACTCAGGCTCGACTTTATCCTTGAAGTTCAGTGATAATCGGAAATTGCCCGACCATCTCCTTGTACGGACAGCGGGATATATTTTTGCCGCATTGTCAAGTCTATACCAGTTTTTCTCCTGTTTCAAACTTTCCGTCACCGTCTTTCAAAGCAAATTTGCTCTGCATAAAATCGTCTATGAAGTCGATGGCAATTTCGGCTTCCTTTATTCTCCATAGCTGGAAGATATGGAACATATTCGGATAAACCTCCAATTTGCAATCGACACCGCATTTTTGCAGGACTTCATTCATTCTCACGGAATCTCCGTATAAAACTTCCTTATCACCCACCTGTATGAGTACGGGCGGACAGGTCTCATCATAGCTGCCGAAAACGGGAGAGATAAGAGGATTCAGCGGAGAATCGTCATCCATATAATCTTCTGCAAATTTTTCAAGGACATCTGCCGATAAAAGAGGATCGGCTCTGTCCATTTCATTGTATGTTTCGGACGTTATAGTGAGGTCTGTCCATGGGGACAGTGCCACACAGCAGCATGGCATTTCATATCTGTGCTGCTTCATATACTGCACGAATGCAAACATCAATCCTCCGCCTGCCGAATCTCCCAGCATGACGATATTTTTCGGTTCATATCCGAGTGACAATGTATACAGATATGCTTCCGCACAATCCTCGATAGGTGCAGGAAAGTGATGTTCGGGTGCAAGTCTGTATTCAAATGAGATGGCTTTCAGACCGCAGTAGTTTGCAATGGGTGAGATCAGAGCCCTTGATGAAACCAAGTCTCCCATTCCGTAACCTCCGCCGTGTATATAGAATATTATCTTTCTGTCATCATGCACTTCGGGTATTACCCACTCTGCTGTCATGCTTAAATCTTTTATAGGCTCACTATGCACTTCTTTCGGAATGCCCCTGACATTGAAAAGCACTGTCTGTCCCGAACGCTGATTATCAAGCGGCATTTTGTGTATGATATGCTGAGCGGTTCTTATTGTTCTCTCGACTACTTCACTTTTTACTATCATAACTGTATCTCCGATCACTTTTTCAAATATCTTATCATTGCAAGTGCAGCTTTTGCACCGTCTGCAACAGCCTTTGACACCTGCATAACTCCGCCTGTACAGTCTCCTGCCGCAAATATGCACTCTATATTGGTCTGCATATCCTCATTCACGGCAATTCTGTTATCCGATATTTCAATACCCGTTTTTCTTGCCAAGTCCGTACTGCCTGCCACTCCCAATGCAACGAATATTCCGCTTATGTCCAAAATCTCACCGTCATCAAATGTAACCGACTGAACGGTATTTTCACCGTTCACGGAGATGATCTTCTTTGTTATCACTCTGATATTTTCGGGAATATCAATATTTATATCAAAGCCGTTGGAAAGCATGGTGACGGACTTTGAAGTCTCCGCCAAAATGAGTGCTTCATGCAGGGCATATTCACCGTTTCCAAGAACTGCAACGTCTTTATTTCTGTAAAAAAATGCATCACACACGGCACAGTAACTTACACCCTTGCCTTCAAAGTCTTTCAAGCCCTGTATATTGGGAGATCGCCTTGCCGCCCCCATTGCAAGCAACACTGCATCTGCATGATAGGAATTTTTATCAGTTTCAATAACAGGCTTGAAATTCTCGTCAAAGTCCAGTGAAACGACCTGTTCTTCCACGAACTCGACACCTAAATTTTTTGCACCCTTCACACCTCTTCTGTGGAGTTCCGCACCTGTGAGGGCTGTTTCAAAGCCGTAGAAATTTTCTATTTTTTCAGCTTTTTCCAATGCTCCCATTCCCTTTGAGATGACAGTGACATTGATTTTTCCGCTTCTCTGAAGGTACAGTGAAGCCGATATGCCTGCCGGTCCCGATCCTATCACGATAACTTTTTTCACTTGCTTTTGACACTCCTTTTTAAATTGATTATATTACATCATACCGTACATTGTCAATTATATCTTTTCCTAAAGCAGATGAAAAATGCATTTTCTTTTGAAAAAGTAAAAAAGCCGAACTTTCGGGCAATATGCTCCGAGCAGTTTGGCTTTCACATATTCTGGTGGAGGCGAGGGGAATTGAACCCCTGTCCAAAAAGCACTCACAGCGGTTTCTACGAGCGTAGCCGATGTATGAGGATTCCCCCGACATAACGCCCAACGGCAGGCATCATGTTTCGGTAGCCTTTAAGTCATGACAGAGGGCAAGACTCACCTCTGTTCACGTTCACCACTTATCGACGCCCCTGAAGAGCCGTGGTGTTCTCAACAGGAACGCTTGCTAATTAAGCAGCAAGAGCGACAGTTTTAGTTTTGTCGTTTAATTTTAAATCTGCGGATTTTATAGCGGTTCTGCAGTGCCGCTGCTCGCTTGCCGAAGCTCACACTCCCTGTCGAAACCTTTACGCCCCCAAATCAATGTACAATGTACAATGTGCAATGTGCAATGTACAATGTGCAATGTACAATGTGCAATGTGCAATGTGCAATGTAGTCAATGGTTTATGACAATGGTTTTGTTCTTGCAGGCTTGGTTATGGATGCAAGGATCTTTATAAGTTCTTTGCAGTCGGAATACATACTTTCAAAGGCTTTTGTTTCAATGTATCCGCTTTCATGAAGAAGTTCAAGCCAATATTCTGTTTCGTTGGCTTCTTTATATGCTATATACATTTTTGCATAAAAATCAGGTTTGCTTTGGGCATTTGCAGCTTCTTTGGCATTTGCACCGATGCTTGTACCGCTACGCAAAATCTGTTTTGACAAAATGTACTCTTTTTTGTTTTCGCTAAGATATTTGTATAATTTGATTATTCTCAATGCAAACGCTTTACTCTTATCCAAAATAACATTATTTTCCATAATGTATTTCCTTTCAGTATTCAAAAAAATTGCACATTGTACATTGTACATTGCACATTGCACATTGCACATTGTACATTGCACATTGCACATTGCACATTGTACATTGCACATTGTACATTGCACATTGCACATTGTACATTGTACATTGATTTGGGGGCGTAAAGGTTTCGACATTGTGAATTATGAATTCTGCATTTTAACGGCACGTTCAATGGCACGTTTTGCATCACGTTTTGCCATGTCATCACGCTTGTCATAGAGTTTCTTACCCTTGCACAAGCCAAGCTGTAATTTAACTCGTGAGCCTTTGAAATAGAGAGAAAGGGGGATAAGGGCATAGCCCTGCTGTTTTACAAGACCGAACAAACGCATTATCTCACGCTTATGCATGAGGAGTTTACGCACACGCATAGGGTCTTTATTGAATATGTTGCCCTGTTCATAGGGACTTATATGCATACCTTTGACAAATATCTCGCCGTCCTCGATGGTACACCATGCATCTTTCAAGTTTACTCTGCCCTGACGGATAGATTTTACTTCAGTGCCAAAGAGTTCAATGCCTGTTTCAAAGCTCTCCATGACAAAATACTCATGATAAGCCTTTTTATTATTGGCGATAGTCTTAAAATTTTCTTTTGCCACAAGATCACTTCCATTTTATAAGAGTTGAGAGTGAAGAGTGGAGTTGAAAAAAATGCAAGTTTAAAATAACTCCACTCTCAACTCTTCACTCTCCACACTTAATTGACTTCATTTCGTCCGCTGATGGCACGGGCAAGAGTGACTTCATCGGCATATTCGAGGTCTGCACCTATGGGCAAGCCGTATGCAAGACGAGTTACTTTTATGCCGAGAGGTTTTATTAGCTTAGAGATATAAATGGCGGTAGCCTCGCCTTCAACGGTAGCATTGGTCGCCATGATGACTTCTTTAACGGTATCATCTTCAAGACGGGCAAGAAGTTCTTTGATACAAAGCATATTGGGTGTGATGCCGTTGATGGGGGAGAGGACACCGTTGAGAACATGGTAGGTGACATTGAATTCCCTTGTACGTTCAAGGGCGATGACATCTCTGAAATCCTCGACAACGCATATAATGGACTTGTCACGGCTGTCATCGCTGCAAACAGAGCAAATATCGGTGTCTGTGAGGTTGCAGCATATCCTGCAGTGACGGATATTTTTATGAGCCTGAATGATGGTTTGAGAAAATTCGGTGACTTCATCTTCCGGCATCGCAAGGACATGATAAGCAAGTCTTGCCGCCGTCTTATGACCGACACTGGGGAATTTTTCAAACTGCTCGATGAGCCGTTCAAGAGCGGCTACACGATACTCTCCCATGATCAGAACAGTCCCGGTACATTCAGACCGCCTGAAATTTTATCCATTGTCTGAGATTTTTCGTCACGGGCTTTTCTGATAGCCTCGTTGACGGCACCGATGATCATATCGGAAAGGACTTCGACATCTTCGGGATCGACAGCCTCTTTCTTGATCTCAAGGGATTTTATCTCAAATTTACCTGTAACGACTGCTGTAACAGCACCGCCTGCTGTAGCAGTGTATTCTTTTTCTTCAAGCTGCTGATTAGCCTCGTCCATTTCAGCCTGCATTTTCTGAGCCTGACGGGCAAGCTGCTGAAGATTGGATGTACCGCCGCCGTTATTTCCGTAACCTTTTGGTAATCTTGCTTTCATTTGAATGACCTCCGTTAATTTTGATTTTTATCTTCTACGGGTATACCCGCCGCTTTCATATCCGATACGAGCTGTATAAGGGGATCATCGGACTTTTTTTCATCGGGATAGCTGTATCTTCCGAGATTGTAGGTCTTACCCGTTACCTGATGGATAATATCACGCACTTCTGTGCGATGTTCGGGCTTTCTGAGAAGTTCAAAGCACATATCGTTCTTTGAATCGACAAGCACATATTTTCCGCTGACATAAGCCGTACTGCCGTCAAAACTCGTGCCTAAACTTTTGGAATACTGTTTGAGATGTTCTACAATGTCATGCCACTCGCTGAACTTCACAGCATTTTTTCTGAGTTCGTCCATATCTACAGATGGTCTCTTAATGGGCGGGGGAACGACCTTGACAGGCTGGGCAGACTGGACGGCAGCAGGATTTGATCTGATATTTGCAACGAGTTTTTCAAGTGCAGAGAGCCTTCTTTCAAGTTCGGGACTTGTATGACTTTCTGACTGTACGCCGCACAGCTTTATCATTGTCATTTCCATTTCGATACGCCTGTTGACACCCTGAAACATCCTTTCCATAGCGGATTGGAGTGTGTCCATGATTTTTATGACAAGCGGAAGGCTCAGATCTTGAGCCTGTTTGTCAGCCCTGATGAAATCGCTTTCCGACATGACGATGCTGTCCTTGGGGTTTCTGACGGTTTTTATGAGCATTATCGCCCGAAAGTGACCGACAAGTTCTTCACATAGTCTTGCCATATCTTTGGAGCTTTTATGCAGTTCGTCGGTTATTTCAACAGCCTTTGCCGCATCTTTTGCAAGGATAGCGTCCGTTATGTCAAAAAGATGGCTTTTATCGGCAAGACCTGCTGTTTTTCTGACGGTACTCTCATCAATTTTATCAGCCTGTCCCATGCACTGATCGAGAAGTGAGAGGGCATCTCTCATAGCACCGTCCGCAATACCTGCTATAAGCAGGGCAGCATCATGATCTATCTCCGTATGCTCCTCACGGCAGACATATTCCAGACGTTTTGCAATATCTTCGGGAGAGATCCTGTGGAAGTCGAAACGCTGACATCTCGAAGTGATGGTGGCAGGGAGTTTATGCACCTCAGTAGTGGCAAGGATAAAAATAACGTGTGCAGGGGGTTCTTCCAGTGTTTTGAGCAGTGCATTGAAAGCACTTATGGAAAGCATATGCACCTCATCTATGATATAGACTCTGTACTTCGCTTCGGCAGGAGTGAAATTTGCCTCCTCACGCAAAAGACGTATATCATCAACACCGTTGTTGCTGGCAGCATCTATCTCAACGACATCAGTCAAAGTGCCTTCATCTATGCCTCTGCATATCGCACACTCTCCGCAGGGATCGCCGTCCTTTGGATTCAGGCAGTTCACAGCTTTTGAAAGTATCTTTGAACAGGTAGTCTTACCTGTACCTCTTGAACCTGTGAATAAATAGGCATGTGCAAGTCTGTCGGCTTTAAGTTCATTTTTGAGTGTATCTGTAACCTGAGGCTGACCTATGACATCTGCAAAAAAACGTGGTCTGTATTTTCTGTATAGAACTCTGTACAATTTTAACACGACCTTTCGGAAAATTTTGCAGTTATCTGACAAATGCCTAAAAAAACAAGACAATCATATACTTGGAAATGCGGACGGACAGACGGTCTGCATCGCACGGGGCAAAACGCTTAATGCTGCTCGATTCCTCGCCTGACATGGTTCACGGTGTCCTGTCGCACAGAGCCTGCCCGTTCGCATATCCAAAGATATGGATTTGTCTTGCTGTCGCACTGTAGGCAACGAGATAATTATACTATATTCTTCATGAAAAATCAACTGTTTTGAAAAAATTTTTCTGTCAGAGGGAGAGGGCATACTTGAGTTCACGAAGCTCCGTCATTGGAAATTCAAACCAGTTGCCGTTGTATTTGCTTCGTTTACGTCTGGGGAGATATATCTCAAACGTACCGACAACGTCCGTTGCGAAAGTGTCCCACTTGAAGTTTTCCGCAAAGAAAAGCACATTACCAACAGGAATTTTTCTTTTAAGTTCCTCTTTAGAGAGATTGCCGAAACAGTTTGTACCTGTCACGGCATTAACGGGAATGAGGTTGGACACTTCATTATAATGCAAATTGCTGTAAAAGATCTCAATTTCAACTTTGGGTATTTTCTTTATGCACAGAAAGTAAGTTTCTGTTTCTCCGTCAAATATCACATAACCGTTGTCAAATTTATTGAGTGTAAGAGTCGTGAGCAGACGGAGAAGATATTTGGGAGAATCTATGCCCGTAAACTTTGTAGCAGGAACGGTTATTTTATCGATACCGTATGTGAATTTCGACATGAACCGGCCGTCTCCGATTTTATCTATATCATATATTATGTTCAATAAATTCTCCTCCTTTTCTGCACTGCGATACTGCTTATCATTTATGCGGTTGTTTCATCTCAAAGGGCAGTTTTGGATCATCTTTGACAGGTGTATAGTCTTTAGAGATGAGATATTCATAGAGCTTTCTGTTGATACGGAAATTTTGCTTCATTTCTCTGAAATTCCATGCTTTAACGTGTTCGGCGGTGATGGAATACCAGTTGATGATATACATTTTTTTGGAAATTCTGTCAATGGAGTGTTTATATTTGTCATATTCACCTTGAAGGCAGATATAATTTTTTATAAATAGTATGGACAAAAGCAGGTGATTTACTTTTCTCATGTCCATTGTCGCCATTATCGAACCGCCACGCTTTTCATAGTAATACAGGCTTTTTCGGGTAACGGCAACTTTTTTAGCGTGCAGGAATACACGGGGACTTGTCGCCACATCTTCAAAGTATATCTTTGGGTAGGTGATATGGTTATCGATGAAAAGCGATTTTTTATACATCTTGTTCCATGCGAAGCTGTGCAGATACTTGTCACTGATAAGCATATTGAGAGCAGTCTCCGTATCAAACACGCCCTGCTTGATAAAGCTGAATGAAGGCAGAATGAGCTTTGACATGAAAAATGAATGGCGGAAATTGCAGTAGGCAATATCTGCCCCGTTATTTACACATTCATCATACAACACCTTCAGATAGTCCTTGTGTATGCAGTCATCACTGTCTATGAATACGATATACTCTCCTTTTGCACGGTCAAGACCGTAATTTCTTGCATCGGAAAGACCGCCGTTTATTTTATGATAGAGAATAAAGCGTTCATCTGCTTTTGTAAATTTATCTGCAAGCTCTGCACTTTTATCGGGAGAACCGTCATCTACGATCAGCACTTCAAAATCCTTGAAAGTCTGATCTTTTATCGTTTCAAGACACCTGTCTATATACTTTTCAACTTTGTACATCGGCACGATCACCGATATTTTCGGACATTCTTTCAAATCTGTCACCCCGTCGGCAAAAAATTATATGATAATATCTTCACTTATATTTTCGGAAAGGATCTCATCTTTACTGCATGAGATATAGAATTTCAGTTTTTTCTTTGCTGATCTGATATTGGGAGAACCGCCGTTCACGGTCTTTTTTGCGGCTCTCATTATGAGAAAAGGTACAGCCCTTCTTACCTGTTTGGCATAGGACAGAAAAGGCTTTTTAAATATCTCATAACAGTTTTTTTCTTCGAGAAATATTCTCACCAGAGCGACCGTCCTGATATAGTCATTGATATGTTTTACAGTCACGAATTTTTTGTTATAGATCTTATCGGGCTGTGTATAGAAGTAACTGCCATCCTCAAGGGTAATGACCTGTTTAGAGTAGTAGAAGAGTCTTGTGCAGGTGATGACATCTTCATAGTATGTGTCGGGAATGATAATATCGTTTTCGGTGAAAAGTTCTTTTTTAAAGAGCTTGTTCCAAAGAAAATAGCGTATCGGTCTGTCGGGCAGGAGCAGGTAAAGTGCCTGACCTCTTGCAAACAGTTTATTGTCTGTCGGCTGGAAGATGGTAGGTTTAAGTTTGCCTTTTCTGCGTCTTTTGTTCGGGTAGAAGTAGCAGTATCCGCATACGGCTATATCCGAATCGGTGTCATTCACGCCGTCATACAGGTTTTCCAGAAAATCCTTTCTGAGCCTGTCGTTTCCGTCAACGAATGACAGATATTTTCCGTCAGCCTTTTTGATGGCAGCATTGCGACAGTCGGTGTCACCGTTTTTGGAAATGACTTTGAATCTGTCATCTTCGGCAATGTTTTCAGGTATGTCATCTGTGCCGTTATTGCACAGGAATACTTCGATATTTTGGAAAGTCTGGTTTTTGATGGACTTTATGCAGTCATTCAGTCTGTCACCGCTCTCATGCACGTTGACGATAACGGTTATTTTTGAAGAGTCGTCTTTTTGGAACTGTCTGTCAAATTCGGTGTCATTCTGCTTCGATGTCTTTTTCATCAGTTACCTCCGCTGTAACAGCTTTCTTTTTTATACTTGAGAACGGCAGGGATATCATTATCGTGCCGTAATATGTGATGGTACGCCATAAGAGGATAGAAGTTTTCATGGTATCGGCTGAGATGTATGTCATGAAGAACGTGCTGAAACAGTATTCTGCCGCACCTGAACCGCCGGGCAGCGGTACTAAGCTTGATACCATGTTTACATATGATTGGGCACACAGCATATCAAATATATTCAGGTCCGGTATATGGAAAGACATGGCGATAAAGTACGGCACTAAAAATAATGCTGTCATCTGTATTGCTGTCAGGATGTATGCCTTGATGAGCAGGGGCTTATTTTTGATAAGACACCTGTTGCTTTCATTGAAGGAGGTGAGGATATCTTCAAGGCTTTTGATTTTATTGTCAACATTTTTGAGGATACGCATTTTTCCGAGAAGTTTGAAAATACCGCTGACTGTCTTGTATGTAAAGTTTTTAGCAAAGGATGCCAAAAGCAGTATGCCGAGCATTATCATCTGAGCGGCAAAGCCGATGGCAGACAGTACCCACATATGGGTATCGAGGTTTTCACGAAAGAATGAGAATCTTGCCACGACCGCCACGATGCAGTAAACGGCAAGAGTGAACTGCCATACAAGGAATTTCTGTACAAGGGCGGAGGTAGTCACAGAGCCTTTTATGCCTGCCCGTGTCATCATCAGCACCTGCATAGGCTGACCGCCTGTTGCACTTGGTGTCACTGCACAGTAGAACTGTCCTACCATAGAGGCTGTCAGAGCAGTCTTTACCTTCAGATCAGGTACGTTCTGCCTTAAAAACAGGTATATGACGGTCGCATCAATGAAGATGTTCAACAGGTGAAGGCAAACTGCTGCCACGATCCACCACACGCTGATCTCAAGTCCGCTGCTCAAAAGATCGACTAATCCGTCTTCAGAGAATACAAAGTATACTACCAGAAATATTGTGACACCTATTATTATTATATTGAATATCATTCCGACGGATATGCCGAACAGCTTCCGATCAGGCTTCCCTTTCATAAAAAACACCCCACCATGATAATTAATAATCAATAATTATCTTATCACATTTTCAATTTAAGGTCAATGATAAAAACGATTTTGCAATAAAAAATATTCACACCCGACATTTCCGCCGAGTGTGGATATTTGCTCAGGTGTCGAGAACGCAGGCTTTCAGAACTTTCCCGATGGGATCACGGATAATAATATCGGCTTCATTGTCAAAAGGCGTTTCGGACTTATTGAGCAGGACTATCTTTGTACCCTGAAAGTATCTTATAAAGCCTGCCGCCGGGTAGACGTTCAGAGATGTGCCGCCTATGATAAGCACATCTGCCCTTGCAATAGCACGAACGGCTTTCTTCACGGTATCGTCATCAAGTCCCTCTTCATAAAGTACAACATCAGGCTTGATGATACCGCCGCAGGTGCATTTGGGTACGCCTGTACTTTCGATTATCGCTTCAAGACCGTAAAACTTTCTGCACTTCATGCAGTAATTTCTGAGAACAGAACCGTGAAGTTCATATACTTTCTTACTGCCTGCCATCTGGTGCAGACCATCAATATTCTGTGTGACAACGGCTTTGAGCTTGCCCATTTCCTCAAGTCTGGCAAGGGCAATGTGTGCATAGTTAGGTTTTGCTGTCGTGCAGATCATCTTGTCACGGTAAAACTTGTAAAAATCCTCTGTCTTACGCATGAAAAACGAGTGACTCAGGATAGTCTCCGGGGGATAGTCATATTTTTGATTGTACAAGCCGTCAACACTTCTGAAATCAGGTATGCCGCTTTCGGTGGAAACACCTGCACCGCCGAAAAATACAATATTATCGGTCTGGTCTATCAGTTTTTTCAGTTCATCATACATAAAGAATCTCCTTTCAAAATTTTTTCTGATGAAAATATTATATCACCTCCGTTTGATTTATGCAAGATTTTCACATCACACTGATCTCCATAATTTTAATAAAAAAATGTCATCTTTTGAATTGAAATTATATATTATTTGTGATATAATACTATGGAATAAGTATATATTGGGGGATATTTTTACGATGGACGAGAATATTTACAGAAAAGCGAGAAAGAATGCTGCAAGAAACCAGCCTTTGCTGAACAACTGCGAAAGTGCACAGGATCTTGTTTACATAGAACGCACCAAACTGTTGGGCATTGAGAGCGGTGACAAAGTACCGAGTCCCGATGACGTTGTTTCAATGTCAAAGGCATATGATGCACCCGAACTGTGCAACTACTACTGTACCAAGCAGTGTCCGATAGGTAAGGACAAGCCTACTCTTATATATGAAGACCTCAGTGAGATAGCTGTACGTCTGATGTCTGCCCTGCACTTCCTCAACAAGTCCAACGATACCATCTATCAAATACTTGAGGACGGCAGGATCGATGAATATGAACGTGAGGATTTCAGAAAAGTCATATCTACTCTTAAAAAACTCTCTTACTGTGCGGACTCCCTTGAACTCTGGGCAAAGAAAAACGGCATGGAATAATTTTTTCTCAGCCTATTGAAAAAAAGTGTAGGATACGATAAAATATTATTCAGTGGCGGACTTTGAAACAGTATCATTCCGCTATG
>CADCCP010000010.1:80754-85090 GCA_902800005.1 uncultured Ruminococcus sp.
ATTTAAAAAGGGGGCTTGAACTCGTTGAATTTTGAAGGGATTTCAGATACGCTTGATGCAAATGAGCTTGCAGGGTATTTCAGACAGTTTTTTGAAATATATGAGAGCAAACCTAAAAATATTATTGCTTTAAAAGACCTTTACGAACTCGCCTACAGGCAGTGGGATACCTACGAACCCCTGAAAGATGATCTTTCAAAAAAAACTGCCGATTATCTCATCTCTGCCATACAATTCAATTCCTATGACATCATGGATACCATTCTGAGTATCGTCGAAAATCTGTCACTGAAAAGCGTCTTTGAATATATCATTCATCACAAGGAAAATATACATAATCCGTCTGTTCGGTTTCTGGTGGACGAGGCGGAAAGCGACTATGCCGACACGATAGATGATCCGTTTGAGTGTATTGTCTGAAAGGGTGGTGTTATGAAAGCCTATATCGGAATGATAGGGCGGTAATTTGTACTGCACTGTTATTGAACGGG
Source organism: uncultured Ruminococcus sp. (assembly GCA_902800005.1). Classification (GTDB taxonomy): domain Bacteria; phylum Bacillota; class Clostridia; order Oscillospirales; family Acutalibacteraceae; genus UBA1213. Next base: position 81,246 of record CADCCP010000010.1, read on the forward strand.
TGTACAGGACAGGATCAAACAAAAGAAAGTTCCATAGAGGAAGTGTCTGTTGTCAGCAGAACTTTGACCGCCTATGAAAAAAAAAGCACTTAATTAAGCAGTTGAAATACCTCTTCAGAACGCCTGCACGACACTGTACGAATGTGTGTGCAAGGGTTCTGTGACAAAAAGCTCCGTTGCAGGAAAATTCTCATTTTCAGACAGCATACCTGACAGAAACACCTCACCTGCACAAAAAATAAAAGCGGCAGATCTCCTTACCGTGAGAAATGCCGTTGAGTATTTTTCGTTGAGTGAAGTTTATACGGACGAGAATATCAGGCAGTACAGCTACATGACAGCAAACTATACCGATGCCGCTCTCATCAAAGGGACAGTCATAAATATATCTGCATTTAAAGAACTGTCCGAAGACTATGCAAGATTGGAAAGCATGGATATGAAACTCGGCGATTTCATCGATTCACGGCTATTGCTGTCAAAGTAGTCAATATATCCCTTGTACCGTGACCTCGCCTGATGAGATACTGACGGTTTTATGTTCCTGTGTTTCAATGACAAGCTCTCCGAATGGCGTGATGTCAACAGCCGTTCCGGTGAGGGGGTTATCTCCACGCTGTACATAGACCTCTCTTCCGAGCGTAGCACACAGCTTTTTAAAGTTCTCCATGTCCTCAAGCGATATGCTGACAAGAAATGATGTCAGCACCTTATCAAGATATTTCAGCACCGTCAGGAAAAAATCCGATTTATCGGTCATTTTTCCTGTTTCGATGAACAATGATGTTGCTTTATGCCGTATTTCTTCAGGGAATACGGCATTATTTACGTTTATGCCGATGCCCGTGATGATATAATCCATTCTGTCGCTCTGTGCCGCCATCTCTGTAAGTATACCGCATATCTTCCTGTTATCTATGATTATATCATTTGGCCACTTTATCCTTACATCAAGTCCTGTATGCTCCCTGACGGCAAGGCATACCGCATAGCCCGATGCAAGAGTGATAGAGGCGATATGGCTCGGAGGCAGGTCTGCTTTCAGCAGAAAAGAAAAATATAATCCGCCTTTATCTGACTGCCATTGTCTGCCAAATCTGCCCTTGCCGGCGGTCTGCGTGTACGCACATACAACTGTACCGCTCTGTTCGCCGTCTCGTGCAAGCCTTTTAAGTTCACTGTTGGTAGAGTCAGTGCTTTTCAGAACGATCAGCTTTTTGCCGACTGTTTCCGCATTGAATATTACCTTACTTTCATCTATCATATTGAACACGTTCTCCAATTTATAACCTCTGTTTCTGACGGAATCTATGTTATATCCGTCCTCTTTGAGTTGTGCGATGTGCTTCCATACGGCACTTCTGGTTATTCCGAGAGAGTGGCTGAGTTCCTCTCCCGAAACATAGCCGTCCGCACTCTTCAGTGCAGAAAGTATCCTATCTTTCATATTTCCACCCCGATAATCTTTTTGAGTTCAGAAATCATTTTCTCCAAATCTTCGCATATTTTATCTTTATCATTAAACAAATCTTTAAAGAGCTGATTTATATTTTCCTCAAAATCATCAGGTAAAATTTTGCATTTTTCCCTGCAAATGCGAACAAGCCTTTTTTCACCCGTATGAGTGAGTTTATTCAATGCAAATATTATATCAAAATACGATTCCATAAAAGCCGAAGTCCTGTGATTGATACTTACAACATCATTTCTTTCAACGGCTTTTTTTATTTGAAATTTATAGGCAGGCATTTTTTCGGACAAAAGTGCCATATTTCTTTTGATAATATTTTCTTTAAGCTTTTCGGGATATTCAACAGAAAACCTTTTTTGAGCCTGTGCGAGCCTGCCGTTTCTGTCGAAGATGATTTTTGAATTTATCAGATTATGCCATATACACGTAGTATAGCCGTTATGTGCATTGTATCTTTCAACGACATCTGCCACGCCCTCACATATATCATTCAAATCACGGTATAATATATCAATGTCAATACCGTTTTTCAGAGTGCAGTTATCTTCATATTCCCAGAAATGATTTCCTATTTCCATGTAAGAACAGAATTCGGATAATATATTTTTCCTTTCCGTTTCGGAAATATTTTCCGTGCAGTATATATACACGTCATAATCCGACTTTTCATCAAAAATTTCCCCCGCCCTTGAACCGCCCAAAGCGATTGCCTCAACAGACGGCATTTCGGAAAATTTTTCAAAAATTCTTTGTACCATTTTACTCTCCCCCAAAAATCAAGCGGAACATTTTTTGAGTGTTCCGCTTTTCATATTACTTTTTAACTTTTTTCAGTGCAACCGCAAGTGCCTTTGAGACAGCCGTTCCCAGTACAAAACAGATACCTGCTTCGATAAGAGCCTGTATACCTACCATTGCGATGAACAGGGCGAGAACATTATCGACACCCTTTGAAGCGGCGATATTCTGTATCGGTTCGGAGTTGTAGAACAGCAAAAACAATGCACTCATAAACAACAGCGTGTTCAGAAGCGGTACGGAAAGGCTTCCTACTGCATAAGAGATGAAGTTTGTTTTGTCTATTTTCTTTAAGCCCTGAAAGATAAGACCGCCGAGCCAGCCTTCAAGAACTCTCGGTAAGACACACAATACAAATGTAAAGAACGGATTGAGCTGAAATAATGCTCCTGTCAATGCACTCATGCCCGAAACAGCCTGTATGAAGCTGGTAATGCCGAAGATACCGCCTATGATGGCAGAGTCACGGGGCTTGAGGACAGTCGCAGAGATGATAACAGGCACTGTCATAAGGGTTATGTTCAGAACAGGTGTCTTTATGTAGCCCAAGGGCGTAAAACACATTATAAAGCATATTGCCGTCAAAAGTCCGAGTGCCGCAAGTTCAAAGATACTTTCACTTCTGGTACTTCTTGCATTTTTAGCAGATCTGCCGTTCACCTTGTTTTTTTGTTCGGATGTCATCGCTTTCATAAAAATTTACCTCCTGCTGTTTTCAGTTAATAATTTATAATCATCATGCAAGCATGAAAATTATCTGTAAAATACAGCGAATTTTATTTTTGTTTTTTCAAAAAGATTTTTTTGTCATTTACTGCTGTCATTTCAAAACAGTCAGCGGTGACAGAAAGTTAAATAAGAGTGGAGTGTTGAGAGTGGAGAGTGGAGTTATCAAGGCTTCCACTTTACCATTAAAATACACCGTTATTTTCATAGATCGGCATTTCAGCGAAAAATTCGAGCTTACATCAACTTCACTCTTCACTCTTCACTCTGATTTTAATTGTTTACGGCAATAGTGATGTCCTGTTCTTCTTCGGGTTCAGGTTTTTTAGCCGTCTTTTTTTCTTCCGGGTAGTAGTCGTCATCAATGTATGCAACGGATATATCATCCCTGAGTCCGGGTGTAGGAACGCCGTATTTAAAGATATATTCATATCTGGCTTTGGCTTTTTTCAGGCGGAGTTTTGAATTTTTGATGGTGTCGCATATCACGGAAACATCTGCTTCTTCTGCCTTGCCCTCAAGCATCTTGTAATAATGCTTGCCGAGAGCTATATATGCACGATTGAGAATTTCGGTTTCATTCTTGATGACAGCTTCTATTCTGTTGAGCTGAGCCTTTTGCCTGTTCTTGTCAATGAGATAGTCAAGGGAATCCGAAAGAGCAATGCTCAATTTGTCAACGAAATCCATTTTTTGTAAACCGTTATTGAAAACTTATAAAAACAACTTTTATGTTTCATTCCTTGTTCAACGTGTCCATTTTTGATATAAATCTACTCATGTTTGGTATGACACTCCAAAGGCTTAAATTCCCCGCTAACGAACGGGTACATATACACAAATCAGAGAA
>CADCCP010000011.1 GCA_902800005.1 uncultured Ruminococcus sp.
CACATTGTAAATTGTACATTGCACATTGTAAATTGTACATTGCACATTGTAAATTGTACATTGCACATTGTAAATTGTACATTGCACATTATTTTAATTTCTCATTGCAGAGGTGTGTTTTTCTCTGAGGTAGGTAGATTCAAGGTCGGCAAGGTGCAGCTTTATAGCAAGGGGATATTTCTCATATGCAACGCTTATTGAAAAACTTCCGCCCTTTGCGGCTTCATCAAATCCCCCCATGTGCCATCTTATCGCAACAGCTTCTGCAGGCTTCAATCTGATGAATCTCTCTATAAGAAATACCGATTTTTCACCATGTCCGAAGGGAAATTTATCCTCAACTGCATAATACGGCACTTTCTCCCATTTACCCGTTTCATCGTTTTTTACATTCCTTGTGGAAACTTTGTAAAATTCCGCTTTACAGAGGTCATGCAGTAATGCACATATAGCAAAACTTTCCATGTTATCTGTTTCGGGATCGAAGTGCTTTTCGACAAGAGTTTTAAAAACGCTGATACTGTGCATTACAAGCCCCTGTTCACAAGCTCCATGAAATTTCGTACTTGCGGGTGCTGTAAAAAAGTCCGTCTTTTGCAGCCACTCCAACAATTCTGCAGAACCCTCACGCTTGATATTCTCTTTGTATATCTGTATAAATTCCTCTTTATATCCCATAATTACCTCACTTTAAATCGTCATTGTAAACGGCTCTTTCGCCGCCTATGAATTTCAGTCTTGTACGGGCTGATGTGATATGTGCCTCGCCTATCTGCTTTACGGAAAGTGTCAGCGGCACAGCTACTTCTTTAAGGTGCATTCCTATCAGAACTCCGCCTATATCCATACCTGCATCTGCCCTGATATGCTCCAAAACAACAGGCTCTTTCATCGTCCTGTAGGTTATCGTGGCAAATGAACCTCCCGCCTTCGGCTGAGGAACAACATTAACACATTCTCTGTTCTGCATGACGGCAACGGTTTTTTCGGTAACTATCGCTCTGTTGAGATGTTCACAGCACTGTGCAGCTATATATATGCCCCTCTTTTCAAGTTCGGGGTAAATGCCGTCAAAAATCGCCTGAGCTATCTCCATACTTGATGCCGTACCGAAAGACTGCCCTGCCACCGTACTTGATGAACAGCCTACTACAAATACACTGCCCTGTTTCAGATTTGCTTTTTCAAGAATTTCGGTGACAGCCTGTTTTGCCTGTCGGGTGATCTCTTCATACATTTCAAAACATCTCCGTTTTCATAAACACTTCAAGGCACCTCTTTTTTGGAGATGCCTTGAAAGATTATTCTTTTTTACAAATATCACTCTGCAGCTTCTTCAGCAGCTTCGTTTGCATCTCTCATAGAAAGAGAGATTCTCTTCTTGTCGAAGTCGATACCTGTGATCTTGACCTTGACTTTCTGACCGATGGAAAGAACGTCCTGCGGTTTTTCAACTCTCTCTTCAGAGATCTGTGAAACGTGGATAAGACCGTCAATATGAGGAAGGATGCTTGCAAATGCACCGAAAGGTGTCAAGCCAACGATCTCAACTTCACATACAGTGCCGACAGGGTAATCTCTCTTGAGTATCTCCCAAGGATTGTCCTCAGCCTTCTTGTAGCCGAGAGAGATCTTGCCTTTTTCCTGATCGAGAGCCTTTATGTACACTTCAATCTCATCGCCAACATTGACGACTTCTGAGGGGTGCTTTATCCTGTTCCATGAAAGTTCGGAAATATGCACCATACCGTCAATACCGCCGATGTCGACGAATGCACCATAGGACGTAAGGGATTTAACAACGCCCTGATATACCTTGCCGACTTCTGCACTTGCCCAGAACTCATCAGCCTTTTTCTTACGTTCCTCATTAAGTACGGCACGAACAGAGCCTACTGCACGTCTTCTCTGGGGAGTAGTTTCGATTATCTGGAAAGATACCTCCTGCTTGAGCAGTTCTTCAAGGTCTGCATCTCTCTTTGCTGTTGCAAGTGACTTCGGGATAAATACCTTCACGCCGTTGGCAACTGCGATGATTCCGCCCTTTACGACTTCCGTAACAGTACCTGTCACAACCGTTTTATCTTCCTGAGCCTTAACGATCTCGTCCCAACCCTTCTGGGAATCGATAATTCTCTTAGAAAGGAGTATAGTACCTTCCTGATCGTTTGTCTTCATGATCTTGAGGTCTATCACATCGCCTACTTTAACAATATCCTCTACCTTTGCAGAGGGATCGGTCGTCAGCTCTGCAAGCGGAACGATACCGGTCTGTTTTCTGCCGACATCTACTCTTGCCTCAGTTGGCGTAACTTCTACAACAACACCTTTTACCCTTCCGTCTGTATTATAAGTTTTGAGTGACTCCTCTAAAAGCTCCTTAAAGTTTTCTTCGCCTTCCTCAACCTTTTTGATTTCGTTTTTGATTTCTTCTGTCATGGTTTGTACCTCCTCAATAATGCTTGCCGGAGTTGACGCACCGGCTGTAATGCCTGTACGACAGGATCTTTGCAAAGCTGACCTCGGCAACTCGTCAGCCGTTTCGATAAGATACGTTTCCTTACACTTGCTCTTACATATTTTATAGAGTTTATTGGTGTTGGAACTGTGTTTTCCGCCTATCACAAGCATAAGGTCTGACTGAGATGCCAATATTTCCGCTTCATTCTGTCTTTCAGACGTTGCATTACATATTGTATCATAAATTTTCGCATTTGTACAGAGTTTTTTCAATTTTTCCAAAGATTTTTTCCATTCCGACATATCGAAAGTGGTCTGAGCAACGACACACGCACTTTTTTCATATAAAAACGGATTTTCTTCCAATACTCTTTCCAAATCATCACTGTCCGAGAATGTGAAGCATTCCGAACTGCAATGACCTATTATGCCTTGTACTTCGGGGTGATTTTTATCGCCTGCAATCAGTATTATATCACAAAGTTTTGAATGTTGCAACACTATATTATGAATTTTTTTGACAAAAGGGCAAGTTGCGTCACGGTAGTCCAGATTCATGGACTTTATTTTTTCTTCCACATATGCGGGGATACCGTGTGCTCTTATAACGAGCACGGAATTTTTGTCCGCATTTTCGGGGGTATCTGCGATAGTCACCCCTCTTTGTTCAAATTCACGGACTTTTTGGGGATTGTGGATAATAGGTCCGAGTGTACAGACTTTTTTTCCCTCGTCGAGCAGTTTTTCAACTATCTCTATGGCACGGTTCACGCCGAAGCATAAGCCTGCCGATCTTGCAACAGTTATTTTCATTTCAGATCATTTTCCCTCATTTTTTTTATTTCTTCCATAATTTTACGGCTTGCATTCCTGTATTCTTCGGGAGTACCTTTGATAAGTCCGAGTTCTTCGGGAGTCATCGGTGTTCCTATAGACACAGTAACTCTTTGGAATATCCTGTATTTTTTGTTTTTTGGTGTTACGCAGACGGGGATTATCGGCACGTTCATCTGATGTGCAACGATAGCCGCCCCGGATTTCGGTCTGAGAAATTCACCTGTCTTGGAACGTGTACCCTCTATGAATATACCCAAAAGTCTGCCTTTTTTAACGACTTCTTCTGCTTCATTTATAGCCTTGCCGTCACCCGAACCACGATTGACGGGAAATGCCCCAAGCCATCTGATGATCTGACCGCCTATAGGATTTTTGAACAGTTCGGCTTTAGCCATATAATATATCTGTCTTGGAAAACACACTCCGAGCATTATCGGATCATGGTTTGACAAATGATTTGAACACATGATATATGCACCCTTTTTCGGCACATTTTTTTTGCCGTTCACCTTGTAGAAAAACAACAGCTTATATATGGGAATAAGTATACATCTGCCTATGAAATACAACGGATTCATTATATATCTGCCCTTTCTTTGATGATATAAGACACTTCTTTAACAGACTCCTCAAGTGTCATATCTGACGTATCAACGATAACCGCATTGTCAGCAGGCTTCAGCGGTGCAATTTCCCTGTTGGAGTCATTGTAGTCACGCTTTACTATATCCGTCAGCACTTTTGTGTAATCAGCTTCCTCACCCTTTTCTTCAAGCTGCAGGACACGCCTTTTGGCTCTTATCTCAGGCGACGCTGTCAGAAATATCTTCACCTGTGCATTAGGCAATACTACCGTACCTATATCCCTGCCGTCCATGATGACGTTATCCCTCTTGGCAAAATTTCTTTGCAGATCAAGCAGGAATTTTCTCACTTGGGGTATTGCCGAAACAGTTGAAGCTGCCATTGATACATTTTCTGTACGGATACTTTCGGACACATCTTCGTCATTGAGAAGAATATGCTGTTCACCGTTAAGGAAAACAATGCTTATATCAATTTCCTGAAGCAGTTTTTCAACAGCATTCTTATCGCCCTCATCTATGCCTTTTTTGATACAGGCAAGCCCTACGGCTCTGTAGATCGCACCTGTATCCACATACACAAATCCGAGTGCTGATGCCACTTTTTTGGCTATCGTGCTTTTGCCTGCCCCTGCAGGACCGTCTATTGCTACCGCTATCATAAATTCTCCCCCTAAAAATTCCGTATTATACATTAATTATAACATATATTTCCAAAATTACAACAACAAAATCGATCTGACTGAAACCTTTTTTGCAAAAAAAACTCCCCGACTTTCTTTCAGGAAAATCGGGGAGAATGATTTATCCGAGGGGATCGAGTTCTTCTTCTTTTATTCCAAACATATTGACTGCCTCTGAAAGATAGGTAAGGAATACAATGGATCTGGCAATATTCAAACCGCCTATTATCAGTGTAATGATATTGGATATTGACGGTGCAAATACATTCACTATACCAAGTACGACAGCCGTCACTGAAAGAACTATGATTACAGTAAAAATAATACCGCCTTTTTTGTCTGTATCCGTTTTTTCGATCCTATTAGCAACGCTGCGGATACCTTTGATGATATAGAGCGTAATGCAAAGTGAAAGTACCTTAGACACAACAGACATCAAACTCTCAAGCCAACCGCTTGCCAAACCGCCGATAACTGCAACGACTATACCGCCGATAATAAACATGAGAGCCGTGTCAAAACTTTCATCATCAGTTTTTGCCTTGTTTATGCCGCTTATCTGGAGTATAAAAGAACTGATCGCTAAAACAAATGCGACGATCCCTGCAAGTACGATTACGAAGCCGTTTCCTATCTCCTGCGAAGATACGTCTATATTTTCCATACTTCCGCTTTTCAATATCAGCATCAATGACATCAAGAGTGCAATGCCAATACTGATAACATTCAATATCTCAGCCAACTTCAATGTTTTCAATCCCTCATACGCATTCATAAACTTCATTTTAATAACTTCCTTTCAATTTGTTGTTTTTGAACTGCAACTATAATACCATAAATCGCAAAAAAATAAAATCGGAGATTTCCGACTTTTCTAAAATGAAAAATCGGAAATACTCCACGAATTCTTTAAAATATCATTTCAAGTCATTTCACAACTACCTGACAGGAAACTTTTTTGCCGTTGAAGGTCTGCACTCTTATAACAGAAGTTCCCTTGCTTTTTGCAGTGATGACACCGCTCTTATCTACCGTACATACTTTTGTATTGGTAGAAGAGAATGTTCTGGTCGCCGAAGCGGAGTTGCCCGGAACGTGCGTAGCAAGTCTGAAAGTCTGACCGACTTTGAGATCAACACGGTATTTATCAAGAGTTATCTGTGTTGCAGGCTGTTTAACGGTTATCTTGCAGGATGCCGTTTTGCCGTTGTAGGTTTTCACGGTAACGGTTGCCGTACCGATCTTTTTACCGGTAACGGTGCCGTTTTCGCTCACGGTGCAGACTGCCTCATTGCTCGATGAAAAAGCCCTCATATTTGAGTTCATGCCTGCCGAAATATGCGACCACAGGCGGAAGCTCTCGCCGACACCCAACCAAAGTTCTGTTTTTTCAAGAGTTATCTTATCGGGAGCTTTCTTGACAGTAACTTTGCAGGAAGCTGTCTTTCCGTTGACAGTCTTTACAGTTATTGTTGCCGTACCGACACCCTTGCCCGTGACCTTGCCGTTTGAAACGACTGCAACGGTCCTGTCGGAAGAACTGTAAGTAACGGTCTTGTCCGTTGTATTGACAGGCGATACTGTCGGAGTCAATGTAAAGCTCTCGCCCTTGCCTATTATGATCGATGTTTTATCCAGAGTCAAGCTCTTTGCATCTATGATACTCGGATCAAGCACTTTAACTTTACAGGTAGCTGTCTTACCGTTATATGTCTTGACTGTAATATTTGCACTGCCCCTTGCCACGCCCTTGACAAGCCCGCTTTCCGTGACAGTACAAACCTTTTTATTGCTTGAAGTGAATGTGATCTTGTTGGAAGCCGTATTGATAGGAATGGTCGCTGTCAGCTTCACCATTGAATTCTTGTTTATGGTCAGTTCTTTTTTGATCTTCACCTGTGAAGGCGCTTTCTTTACAGTGACTTTGCACCTTGATTCACCGCCGCTCTTGGACGTTGCCACAACATAAGCTGTACCGATATTGACAGCTTTTACGGTACCGTCCTTGCTTACAGTGATAACATCTGTATCAGACGACTTCAATGTAAAAGTTTCCGAACCCTTTGATGCTTTTTTGTCGGCTTTCACATTCAGTTTCAGGCTATCACTTTTGTCGTTGTCCGTCATGCCTATAACTGCCTCTTTCACATCGAATAAAGGCACTACGACTTCATTGAATGTGAAATTTCCGCCTCTTTTGTTTTGTGCGGATATATATTCATATGCTTTTGAATCATATGCAGCTGTGACTTCCGCATCATTCGGAACAGCCGCCTTTGATATATCAAGTTCGGGATTGTCTATTTTTATCTGCTTGATACCCGTCTTTTCAAAGGCATTGACACCGACTTCAGTAACACTTGCAGGCAGTTCTATACTTTTAAGAAATCTGCACTTGTAAAAAGCATATTCACCTATCTTCTCCACACCGTCAGGAATATTTATCTTCGACAGCTTGCGGCAGTCAAAAAATGCTCCCATTCCAATTATCTTCAATTCATTCGGCAAAATTACCGTTTCAGTTACATCGTTGAATGTTTCATCATAGAACTTTGTAGGAACTTCCTCACCCTCGACGACAGCATAATATTTTGAAGGCTGCCCGAAAATATTCTTCAGCTCGCCTCCCTCATTTGAAAGCTCCTGTTCGGGAGTCTGCAACATGACTACATTCAGATCATTTATCCTCTCTTTGACGATGACCTTTGTTTTCACATCATATATCCTGTCAATGTAAACGCCGTAACGATCTTCCGTTTCATAAAAATTATATTCATAGTTACCGTCATAGCTGTATATAGCACCAACATTCATGCTTGCACCCATACATAATACTGCCGAAAGTGCCACTGCACCTATCTTTCTCAATAACTTGTGAGCCTGCATAAAAATTCTCCTCTCTCAAAATATATTTTTATATATTATATTGCTTAATCACTTTTAAGTCAATCTATTTTTTATTTTCCCTAAAAAAACCATTGACAAAAAAATTTTTTAGTGATATGATGATTCTACCGAATACAGTTATCTGCATTGAAAAGAAGCATGGATTTCATATGGGTGTATCTCAGAGAAAGGCGGTCGTAGGCTGTGAGCCGCCTGTACATTCGATCTTCATGTACCGTCTTGGAGCTGTACAGTGATGAATTGTACCGTATATCTGCGTTAAGGATACAATGAGTGGCGGCATACTGCCGTTTAATTCAGGGTGGAACCGTGTGGATCTTATTCCTCGCCCCTTTATGCTTGTTTGCATACAGGAGCGGGGGTTTTTTGATGCAAAAATATTTTTTACGGAGGTTTTTAAAATGATAAAAGTTGAACTGAAAGACGGCTTTATCAAAGAATTTGATGAAAATGTCAGTGTTGCAGATGTTGCCAAAAGTCTTGGCGGCGGTCTGTACAAGTCCGCCTGTGTTGCAAGAGTCGATGGAGAAGTGTGCGATCTCAGAACGGAATTGACAAAAGACTGCAAGGTGGAAATACTCACTTTCGACAGCAAAGAAGGCAAAAATGCTTTCTGGCATACGACTTCACATATACTTGCACAGGCTGTTAAAAGACTTTTCCCAAATGCAAAATTTGCGATAGGTCCTGCTATCGACAGCGGTTTTTACTATGATTTCGATGTGGAAATGAAAAAGATAGTCAAAGAGGGCTTTGACGTTGAGAGATTCTATTTACAGCCCGATGAAGCAGTAAAAATGCTTGAAGAAATGAATGAACCCTACAAAGTGGAACTTTGCAAGGAACACACCGACAAAGGCGAACCTATCAGCTTTTATAAACAGGGCGAATTCACAGACCTTTGTGCAGGTCCTCATCTGATGAATGTCGGCGTTATCAAGGCTGTTAAACTTACAGCTTGTACGGGTGCTTATTGGAGAGGTGATTCAAAAAATAATCAGCTTTGCAGGGTTTACGGTGTATCTTTCCCGAAAGCGTCAATGCTTGAAGAACATCTCAAAATGCTTGAAGAAGCAAAACTGCGTGACCATAATAAAATCGGTCGTGAACTTGAATATTTCACGACTGTTGACTATGTGGGACAGGGCTTGCCCGTACTTCTGCCCAAGGGTGCAAGAGTTATACAGCTTTTACAGAGATGGGTTGAAGATACCGAGCAGGCTCGTGGCTGTCAACTGACGAAAACACCTCTCTTTGCAAAACGTGAACTCTATAAAATTTCGGGACATTGGGATCACTACCTTGACGGTATGTTTGTACTCGGCGATCCAAATGATGAAACAAAAGAATGTTTTGCACTTCGTCCTATGACTTGTCCTTTCCAGTATCAAGTTTTCCTCAATAAACAGCGTTCTTACAGAGAACTTCCCATGCGACTGACGGAAACTTCAACGCTTTTCAGAAATGAAGCGTCATTTCAGAGGGACATTATATTCTCCGTCCCGATCAGCTTGAAGAAGAATTCAAGGGCTGTCTGGAACTCGCAAAATACTGCCTTGATACAGTCGGACTTTTGGAAGATTGCACGTTCAGATTTTCACAGTGGGATCCCAAAAACCCCAACAATAAATATGAAGGCACGGCGGAACAATGGGAACACGCTCAGAGTGTCATGAAAAAGATACTTGACAATATCGGACTTGAATATGAAGTCGGCATAGATGAAGCTGCTTTCTACGGTCCTAAACTCGATATCCAGTACAAAAACGTCTTCGGCAAAGAGGACACTATCGTTACTATCCAAATAGATATGCTTCTCGCTGAAAAATTCGGTATGTACTACATTGATAAAGACGGTCAGAAAAAGCTCCCCTACATCATACACAGAACTTCTCTCGGCTGTTACGAAAGAACACTTGCCTATATGCTTGAACATTTTGCAGGTGCGTTACCGATGTGGCTCAGTCCCGAACAGGTGCGTGTATTGCCTTTGAGCGAAAACCTTGCAGATCAGGCTAAGGAAATCGAGGCTAAACTCCTTAATGCAGGAATCAGAGTTACAACAGACCTCAGAAGCGAAAAGATAGGCTACAAGATTCGTGAAGCTCAACTTGAAAAAATTCCCTATATGCTCGTTATCGGCAATAAGGAAGTTGAAAACGGCACCGTTTCCGTCCGTTCACGCAAACAGGCTGACATGGGTTCAATGCCCCTTGACGATTTTATCAAACTTGCTCTTGAAGAGATAGCCGCAAAGAAAAAATAATCACCCAAAAAAGACGTTTGCTTTCGGGCAAACGCCTTTTTTCATTCCAAACAAAAAGATTGACAGCTCCCATGATCTCTCATCATTGGAGCTGTCATCTAAACAATGGAGGCACAATAATCATCTTCTCATCGGACTCATTCCCTAAACATAACATCTGAATATAAAAGTTATCATCGGACTCATTCCTTCAACTTTATATCAAAACCGCTTTCGGTTTTATGTCCTATCTCTGATACGGAATACATTCGGTGAACGGTCTTAACGACGAACACCATCGAAAGAATCTTAACGCTTTGCTCACCACGACCACCCATATGGCGACCGCACACTACACCGAAAGATCATCAATGCAATGCGGAGCTTCCGACCAAAGACGGAGGAGAAAATACCTTGTTCAACCTTCTCTGACACCATTCCTGAACAATGTCTTCAAGCGATCCCCGTGTGTCAATACGGTTAATTCCCCATCAGGCAATCACACCCATGCAGGAAAACACATATTCAATTTTTCATTCCGGATTCAGATGATACCCTGCCGCAGAAACTTCGTTGTGATCCTTCAACATACGGCTGACTTTTATTGTCAGGCACCTTCATACGACTCTAAGACCTTTCAGAACTCACTCGGCTCATTGCCTTACTAAACGGAGTGTACGCCGTCCAAACTCAGAACGGACATTTTAAACACCCCAAAAAATCAACTTTCCTTCCTACTCTGTCCCATCATCGTTGAAGACATCGCACCAACTTGTGCGACGATCATCAATATCGGTTCAACATCGCCCATTGGAGCCTGCCTCCTTTCAATGATCTGACCTGCAAAGCACCATGCCCTGCACCTTTCCGAAATCTTTCTTTATCTTGATTGTATTATACCACCTCTCTTATCAAATGTCAATAGTTTTTTTGAACTTTTTATAAAAAAAATATCTTTTTTATAGATCGGCTCGTTTAGACTTGTGATTTTTAAGAATATATTATGTAAATTATTGACAAATTAAGAAGATGATGTTAAAATAATTTCGGAGATTTGAGTCAAATCCATTTATCATAAAGGAGGCTTTTTTATGGAAAAAATCATAGGCGGTATCAAGCATGAATGCTATCCGCTTACACCCGCACAGATGGTGCATATGTACACTCTCCAGCTCAGCCCCACTCACGAGATCGTAAACATCGGTACAGGTCAGTTCTTTAAAGTCGATCTCAATGTATCGGTGCTTCGTGAAGCTCTCAATCGTGCCGTTGAGAGATGTGAGGCTATGCGTATGAGAATATGGCGTGATCCTGAAACAGGCGAGCTTTGGCAGTATATCATGCCTTATAAAAATCAGTATTTTGAATACTATGATTTCTCTGCCCTTACGGAAGAAAAGGCTCATGCTATCCTTGAAAGATGGACTTCACAGCCGTTTGATACATATGGCGGTGAACTTTCGAGAATAGTGATCGTTTCCATGCCCGACGGCTACAACGGCTATTATTTCAATGTACATCATGCCTGTGAAGACTCCTATTCTGCCATCACTTTCACCAAAGATGTCCTTGAGATATATTGCCATCTGATGTATGATCTGCCTGCTCCTGCTCCCGTAACGTCATATATCGAGTCTGTCAAGAAAGACCTTGAATATCCCAATTCCAAAAAAGCAAAGCGTGATGAGGAATTCTGGCATTCAAAACTTGCACAGCCCGAACCGATCTATACAGACTTCACCGGTCCCGGCAGACTTATGCAGCTCCGTCAGGAAATGGGAAATCCCGATCTCAGATGGGGTTCTCTCCCGACCAAAGATGCGGCAGGTGCGACCGTTACTTACAGCCTTGACGTTGAATCAACAGACAAGATCATCGCTTTTGCAGAGGAACATAATATCCCGACAAGTGTAGTTATCATCCATGCCATCAGAACCGTTCTTGCTAAATTCAACAATCAGAATGATGTCACTATCAGAGACTTTATAAGCAGACGTTCCACTCTTCTCAACAAGAGATGCGGCGGTGTCAGAATGCACTGCCTGCCCCTTAGAACTATCATCGAACCGACTGCTACCGTCCTCGAATCTATGGAGATCATCAACAAGGCTCAACAGGATGTTTTCCTCCATGCAGATTACTCCACCATGAAATATTACTATGAAGAAAGAATGAGATACCAGTACGGTGCGGCAGGTACTTACAGCAGTATCAGCTTTACCTATCAGCCCGCTACAAGAAAGAGCCTTATCCCCTACCTCAAAGACATTCCTTTCAAGAGCCGTTGGTACTGCAGCGGAAAACAGCCTCAGCCTTTCTATATCACTGCTATGCACCGTCCCGGTGACGGCGGTCTTAACTTCTACTTCGGCTACCAGAAAGACTCCGCTACTCCCGAAGAAATTGAATTCCTCTATTACTTCACCGGCAGAGTGCTTTTCAGAAGCATCGAAAACCCCGATAAGACTATTCAGGAGATCATGGACATGGTCTGAACAATCATTTATGAAGGAGATTTTAATATGTTTGATAAATTGAAAGATATGATAACAAATTATGTGGACGTTGATGCCGACAGCATTGAGATGGATTCGAGATTTGCGGAAGATCTCGGCTTCAATTCATACGATTTTCTCTGTATGCTCGGCGACTGCGAGGACGAATTCGGAATAGACGTTGATGAAAGCGTTGCAGGCAAGAAAAAAACTGTCGGCGAACTCGTTGAATACTTAGAGGAACAAGCATGATGGAAGTAAAAACTTTAAAAGACCTCGTTTATCGTGCAGCCGAAAAATTCGGTGATGAAACATGGGTACGCGAGGCTAAGAAAAAAGACCTTATTGAACACAGCTATAAACAGTTCAAAGATGACTGCGATAAAGTCGGTGCATGGCTTGAAGATAAATTCCCCGACAGAGTCCATGCAGCTGTCACAGGTCTGACAAGCTATGAATATCTCGTTGCATGGTTCGGTATCCAGGCAAGCGGTAATGTTTCCGTTCCTCTCGATTGTGCCAACAGTGCCGAAAAAATTGCAGACGAGATCAACCGCTCGGACAGTGAAGTGCTTTTCCTCGATGACAAGCATGAAAATGATCTTGAAACCTTCAAGTCCCTTTGTCCGAAAGTAAAATACTACGTCCACATCCACAAAAAAACCGATGGTATGCTCTATTTGAACGACATCATCAGCGAATACAAGGACAAAGCCCCGACAAAAAGTTCAACCGAAAGTGATGTTACCGCTATCCTGTTTACATCAGGTACAACAGGATTAAGCAAGGGAGTTATGCTTTCAAACGGCAATCTCATCGACAATGCTACCTGTGAACCCGATGAAGGCTTCCACGGCTTTACAAGACTGACCGTTCTCCCTATCCATCACATTTTCTGCTTTACCTGTGACATTCTGTGCAGCCTTTGGTACGGAAGAACTGTATGCGTCAATGACTCTCTTATGCGTATCGTCAAGAATCTGAAAATTTACAGACCTACGGAAGTCACATTCGTTCCCATGATAGCAGGCTCTATCTTAACGAGAATGAACCAGCTTGCTGCAGGAGGTACAGATAAAAAAGCTATCGGCAAGGATATTTTCGGCGAAAACTTCAGAGTAATGTATACAGGCGGTGCATACCTCAGCCCCAAGATCATTGAAGGCTATAAAGAATACGGCATAAAAGTTTCACAGGGCTACGGTATGACCGAGTGTTCTCCCAGAATTTGTACGGGCGTTGTGGATTGCCCCGAACCTGAATCTGTCGGCAGGATAGTCCCCCACTGTGAAGTAAAGATCGTTGACGGCGAGATATGGGTAAAAAGTCCGTCTGTTATGCAGGGATATTACAAAAATCCCGAAGAAACGGCAAAATCACTTACTCCCGACGGCTGGCTCATGACAGGTGACTTGGGCTATCAGAAAGACGGCTATGTCTTCATCACCGGCAGAAAGAAAAATCTTATCATTCTTGCCAACGGCGAAAATGTTTCCCCTGAGGAGATCGAAAACCAGTTTGCATATTTTGCACCAATAAAGGAAATCGTCGTTTACGACAAGGACGGCATTATAACAGCGGAAGTTTTCCCCGATCCCGACTATGAAAGTGCCGACATAAAAGCCGAAATACAGGCTAAAATAGATGAAGTCAACGACACATTCCCACCTGCAAAACACATTGTCAATCTCGTCATCAGAGATAAAGAGTTTGAAAAGACCGCTTCAAGAAAAATAATTCGTGCAAGCGTGGGTAAATAAAAAAATCACGGAACAGAAAGTAAAATTTCTGTTCCGTTTGTTTTTGCAAAAATTCCTCTTTACGCATTGAAGATTTTATGCTATAATGATTTGTCGGTAAAGGGGGTAATTTGCTTGCTGAAAGATACGGAAAAATTAGAACCTCTCGGAAACGGAATTAAAATAATCGTTTCCGATGAACATAAATTCTGGACGGATACAGTTTTGCTTGCAAATTTCGCAAAGCCTAAAAAAAGTGATAAAGCCTGTGACTTGGGTACAGGGTGCGGTGCTATTCCGCTGATATGGTGCAGAAACTCTCCGCCCAAATCCGTTACTGCCGTCGAAATTCAGGAAAATGCCTGTTCCATGCTTGAACGGAGCGTTTCTCTCAACAACATTCAAAATATAAACATAATCAACTCAGACCTCAGACAGCTTGACGGCAAAGTGCAGTTTTCATCATATAATCTTGTCGTGTGCAATCCCCCCTACAAAGCAGAGGGTACGGGCATCGTCAATCCCAATGATGCTCATAAAATTGCCCGTCACGAATATTCCTGCACCATGTCGGAGATAATTCAGACTGCTGCGAAACTGCTGAATTTTTCGGGCAGGCTGTGTATGTGTCAGCGTCCCGAAAGGCTGAGCGATGTCATCACCGACATGAGAAAGTACGGCATCGAACCCAAACGCTTACGCTTTGTACAGCAAAGACCTGACAAGCCTCCAAAACTCTTTTTAATCGAGGGCAGGCGTGGCGGAAATCCCAACGGACTTATCGTTGAACCCGTTCTTTTCATCGAAAAAGACGGCGGAGATTTTTCTGATGAAATGATCGAAATTTACGGAGCATACAAGGAAGGTTATCTATGAAAGGAAAGTTATATGTAGTCGGCACTCCTATAGGCAATTTAGCCGATTTTTCTCCCCGTGCCATTGAAACGCTCAAAGAAGTCGATTTCATTGCCGCTGAGGATACAAGAGTTACTATAAAATTACTCAATAAATTTGATATAGACACCCCCATGATAAGCTATCACAAATTCAGCAATATCGACAAGGGTGATGAAATTTGCACAAGGATCGAAAACGGTGAAAACTGTGCTATCGTTTCCGATGCAGGTATGCCGTGCATATCCGATCCGGGTGAAAATCTTGTGAAACAGTGTGCGGAACGTGGTATTACAGTATGTGCCGTGCCGGGTGCAACCGCACT
This sequence comes from uncultured Ruminococcus sp., assembly GCA_902800005.1. Taxonomy (GTDB): domain Bacteria; phylum Bacillota; class Clostridia; order Oscillospirales; family Acutalibacteraceae; genus UBA1213. The sequence continues at coordinate 15,170 of CADCCP010000011.1, forward strand.
TGCAACTGCCCTTGCCATTTCAGGCTTGCCTACGGGAAGATTTACCTTTGAAGGCTTTCTGAGTGTCAACAAGCCTAACAGACATGAACATCTCTTAGCCGTCAAGAATGAAGAACGTACCATGATATTCTATGAAGCACCCCATAAATTAGCAGCGACTCTCAAAGATATGTACAATATGTTCGGTGACAGAAAAATATCTGTTGTTCGTGAACTGACAAAAGTGCATGAGGAAGTTATCCGCACAACTCTTGCACAAGCCGCTCAATTCTACTCGGAAAATGAACCAAAAGGTGAATTTGTCCTTGTCATAGAGGGAGCAAGGCACGAAGAAGAAGAAAAAGAAATCACTCTTGAATATGCCGTTTCACTTGCAAAAGAGCTTTCACAAAAAGGTATGTCACTTTCAGAAAGTGCAAAAGAAGCAGCTAAACTTACGGGCTTCAAAAAAGGCGATATTTACAAACAACTGATTTAGGAGAAATGTATTATGGAAAAAACACAAGGCATAATTTTAGCATCAGCTTCACCGAGAAGAAAAGATCTTCTTAAAAGACTATATGATGATTTCAAGGTCATACCGTCAAGGATAAAGGAAGTCGTGCCGAAAGAACTCGGAGCGGAACAATGCCCCGAATATCTGGCAGGTCAGAAAGCCGAAGATGTTGCTAAAGCATACAAAAAATATCTTGTAATAGGCTGTGACACATCTGTCATCATTGACGGAGCGGTGCTTAATAAACCCCGTTCAACAGACGATGCAAGAGAAATGATGAAAACGCTTTCAGGTAAAGTTCACCGTGTCATTACAGGATGCTGTCTTTTCTACATGGGAAAATCCTACAGCTTTTCGGAATCAACGGAAGTGGAATTTTATCCCCTTACAGATGAGGAAATAGAAAATTATGTCGTCACCCCCGAACCTTATGACAAGGCGGGCGGTTATGCTATACAGGGCAGGGCTGCTCTGTTCATAAAGGGCATTCGTGGAGATTATTACAATATAGTCGGCTTGCCTATCGCAAGACTGCAAAGAGAGATCGCTGCATTTCTTGACCAAGACTTTACTCCCGAACCGCCTAAAAAAGATGAAAAAAAATCCAAAAACAAAAAGAAAAAATGAGGAATGAGAAGTGAGGAATATTTCTTATTCCTCATTTTTTGTTATAAACTGCTCCGTATTTTAATATAAATTTAGCATGGCATGAGGTATACCTCAAAATTTCTCACTCCTCATTCCTCATTTCTCATTCTTTCGGGGGTGTTTTTTTGAAAAAACTATGTATCGTACTGTCAATATTATTGTGTATACCGTTTTCGATGTCGGTGAATGCACTTTCCGACAGTGAGATAACTGCACCGTCAGCCGTACTCATGGATGCTCATACAGGACAGGTTCTCTATGCTAAAAATCCTCATGAAGTCAGGGCTTGTGCTTCAATTACAAAAGTCATGACATTAACGCTCGTCATGGAAGCCATCGACAGCGGTAAAATATCCCTTTCAGATACCGTCACGACCTCTGCACACGCTTCATCAATGGGAGGCTCTGATATATGGCTGGAAGTCGGTGAGACCATGACTGTTGATGAAATGGTCAAAGCCACTATTGTTGCAAGTGCCAATGATGCCGCTGTTGCACTGGCAGAACATATCTGCGGTACAGAAGATGAATTTGTTGTACAGATGAATAAAAAAGCCAAATCTCTCGGCATGAAAGAAACCGTTTTCAAGAACTGCAACGGTCTTGATGAAGACGGTCATGTTACAAGTGCATATGACGTTGCGGTCATGTCGAGGGAGCTTATCAAACATAAAAAAATATTTGAATACAGTAATATCTGGATGGACGAACTTCGTGGCGGCAAAACACAGCTTGTCAATACAAATAAACTCCTTAAAAGCTATCGTGGCATTACGGGGCTTAAAACAGGCACGACTTCACAAGCCGGCAGTTGCATAAGTGCAACAGCAGAACGTGACGGTTTAAGTTTAATTGCCGTTGTTCTCGGAAGCAAAACGGGCAAAGACAGATTTTCCGATGCCTCCAAACTCCTCGATCACGGCTTTGCCAATTATGAGATGTATACTCCTGCCATTCCGGAAGGGGCTGTCACAGAGGTAACTGTCAAAAACGGAATGACCGACAAAATAATGACCTCTGCAAAAACAGATAATTCCGTGCTTATCAAAAAAGGCGATAAAGAGAAAATTTCTGCTGATGTAGTCCTGCCTAATGAAGTGGAAGCACCTGTGGAAAAAGGGGCGGTCATCGGCAAGATAATATATAAAAACAGCGGTCATCAGATAGCAGAATATCCGATAACCGCTGCCGAAAATGCAGAACAGATCAATTTCTGGAAAATATTCAAAATTATATTCAGCTTATCAGTCGGGGCTTGCCCGCCTGACTGTTAGGCACTCCATATCTGTAGGAAAGTCTGTATAACTTGTATCCCCTCGTGAAAAGCAAATTTGCATCATCATATTTTGCATATCCGTCATAGCCGTCCATTATGACCGCTATCATCACATGATCGTCCACCGTTGCAGAAGATATGATACATGAACCTGCCTCATCTGTAAAGCCTGTCTTTAAGCCGTCACAGAACTTGGAATAACAGTTATAATAGTCATTCAGCATAAGATTACCGTTCACCCAATACATCATACCGCCTTTTACAAGTTCCCTTTCCGCATAATGCGTACTGCATGACTTTGCTATGATCGGCACACTTTTTGCATAAGCACTGATCTTTGCAAGGTCTTTTGCAGTCGTGTAATGATTCGGACTGTGCCAGCCGTCAGGATTGACAAATTTTGAATTTACCGCTCCAAGCTGCTGTGCCGCCTCATTCATCAACTCTACAAAAAAATTCAGTGCATCTTTATTGGACATCTTCGGATCATTCTTATATATCCTTGAGCAATTCACTGCCATCGCATATGCAGAATCATTGCCCGACGGCAACATCATGGCATCCATCAAATCCGAAAACGTCAATTTCATCCCTATTTCAAGTCCTGCTGTACTTGACTCCTCACCTATCATCTTTATTTCATTACCGACCGTTATAACTGTATCAGGATCGGTAATTATTTTTGTTGCAACTATCGCTGTCAGCAATTTCGTTGTACTTGCGGGATAGCATTTTTTATCCGCATTTTCCTCAAACAATATCTCGTCTGTTGTCATGTCATAAAGCACCGAATATTCTGCTCTTACATCTTTTATCAGATTTTTATATATCTTATCCGAAAATTTTGACGTATTCACAGTGAACTTCCCTGACGGTTCATACACAGGTCTGTTCGGATCGTAATTCGGCTCTATCACAAGTTCGGGCAGTTCTGCAAGAGGTACTTCTTTGACGGCATTACTGATATTCTGCTGATGTCTCTGCACATCAAAGTAATACAGCGTTCCGCCTGCACCTGCAAGCACCGCTGCTGTACATATGAGCGATATGACCGTTATTCTGAATTTCTTTGACTTTCTGCCATCGGACATACTGCCACTCCCCCATGCATTTCTTTATCTTATGCCCAATCATCTTCCGATACAGGCACTCTTATCCCTACAAGTATATACTGCTCCCACAAATACCACTTATCACCCTTTTTTCTGAGGACGATCTGTCTCGGACTGTCAGCACCGCCTGAACGTACATTCAGCTTTGCATAGCCCTCATTCTGATATGTGTATGCATCTTCAAAAAATGTTATTTTATAAGGCTCATTCGGACGGTATCCATTGGACGGCTCTGCACCCTCAAAATACGAAAACGGCAGATATGCTTTTCCCGACAGCCTGTCGTTGATGAACTGTATGTCATAGTTTGAAAGCGGCTTCGGTCCTTTCAGGAAATTCAGCATTTCTTTTCCCGCCTCTTTATCCACCGCATAACAGCAATATGCACATACTGCAAGTGCCGCTGTCATAAACGGCGTGGAAAGTGATGCTTCCGGCAATTTCTGCATATCCGACAAATTTTCCGGCAACTGCTCAAACGTGACTGTCACACTTTTGGGAGTATTGTCTTTTTTTTCCTGTTCCGATCTTGCATTGTTCTGCATTCTGTCAAAAAGTCCCATGCCGAAACATCTCCTTTTAATTGTTCTCCAATTTTTTCAGCTTTTCAAATTCAGCTTTGTCCACTTTGATCTGTGCGTCTTTTATCAGCGTTACATCAGATACTTTATACGTTCTTGCCGCTGCATTCATCGATTTATGCAATGATACCGTCAACATTCCCGTTATCAAATTCACATCTACGACATTTCCCTTTCCGTCAGGTGTATTCACGATCGCACCTATCTTCGGCGTTATCTTCAACAGGTCACTGTAAACGTCCTGCTCATATTTCAAACAGCACATAAGTCTGCCGCACGTTCCCGATATTTTTGTAGGATTGAGTATCATGCCCTGTTCCTTTGCCATCTTGATGGAAACGGGCTGGAAATCTCCCAAAAACGTATTACAGCAGAAAGGTCTGCCGCATATGCCAAGTCCGCCTGTCATCTTCGCTTCATCACGAACACCTATCTGTCTTAACTCTATCCTCGTCCTGAATACATATGCAAGATCCTTGACAAGCTCTCTGAAATCCACTCTGCCGTCTGCTGTGAAGTAAAACATTATCTTGTTTCCGTCAAAAGTGTACTCAACATTCACCAGCTTCATTTCAAGATCATGAAGTTTTATCTTCTGACAGCATATATCAAACGCTTTTTTTTCTTTTTCCCTGTTATCTGCAACAGTTTTCATATCCTTTTCCGTTGCGATCCTTATGATGCCTTTGAGCGGCTGCGGTATCTCGTCATCGGGCAGAAGTCTGTTTGACATCACCACTTCTCCACATTCAACACCCTTCATTGTTTCAACTATCACATACTTTCCCTTTTCTATATTCTCACCCTTCGGATCAAAATAATATATCTTTCCTGCATCCCTGAATCTTACTCCTATTATATAACCCATTTCATTCCCTCCGTATTTTCATGTTCTCAGCACAGAACTCAGCCATGTGCAGAACAAATTCAAGTTGACATTTGTATTAAGTATCTTTCTGGCATACCGTATATTTTCGGCTGTTTCTGCAATACGTTTTTTGGAATATCTTTCTGCGGTGTCGTTAGCTGTATGAGAGGAAACTTTAACTCCCGCTGCCGCCTTCATGCAGTCTGCTGCGATCTCCGTCATGCAGTCAAGCACATTCACAGCAAAATTTCTGTCTGCCGCAAGCCTGCCCGTCAGTGTCAGAAGGGCATATTCCGTTGACTGCGTGGCAGCAAGGAATATATCCTCTGCCAATTTCCGAGCCTCCTCACCGCCGCTCTCTATCATCTGCAAAGTCATTCCGATATTTCCGTCACATATCTCTGCGATATGCCTTATTTCGTCAATATCTTTATTCGGAAATCTCTTTTCGGCAATTTTCACCGCATTCCCAACACCTGCCGGATACAGTGAAAATATCCTCGACCTTGAACGCACCGTTTGCAGCATTGATGATGCAGACTTCACTGTCATGATAAACTGCACGTTTTTCGGCGGTTCTTCAAGCACTTTCAAAAATGCATTCTGTGCCGATACAAGCATTTTTTCACAGTTCGATAAAATATAAACTTTCATCGGAGCTTCATTCGGCTTTATATATGCCTCTGACCTGATATTCCTTATCGAATCCACAGACAACTCTTTCTTTTCACCGTCTGCATAAAATATATCCGGATGTATTTTCTTTTGTGCCTTCATGCAGCCGTTGCAGACACCGCACGGTCTGCCGCTGTCTGCCCTGCATACACAATATTGTGCTATTATATCCGCAAGCGTTCTTTTGCCTGTGCCTGCCGCTCCCTCTATGATGATCGCATGGGGCAGTGTTCCTCTCTTCATGTTCTCCCCAAGCTCATATTTCAATTCCGCATTCCCTGCAAATTCCGTCAGCAACATAAAAAACTATCTCCAAAAAAAATTTTGCACCTCTATTATAAACTATTCTTATTGATTTTACAAGAATTTTTAGTTATAATAGTAACAAAGTTTTTTCAAGGAGACAAAAAAATCATGGAAATCATTAAAATGGTAATAACAGGCGGTCCGTGTGCTGGCAAGTCAACTGCTATGAGCCGTATACAAAATACCCTTGCCAACATGGGCTACAAAGCCCTTTTCATCGGCGAAACCGCTACAGAACTCATTACAGGCGGTGTCGCCCCGTGGACTTGCGGCACAAATGCTCAATATCAGAGTTTTCAAATGAAACTCCAAATTGAAAAAGAAAAGATATTTGAACAAGCCGCCCTTACCATGAATGCCGATAAAATTCTCATTATATGCGACAGGGGCGTTATGGATAACAAGGCTTATATGCAGAAAGAAGAATTTGAGCACGTTCTCAAAGAAGCAAATGCCAATGAAGTGGAACTGCGTGACGGATATGATGCCGTTTTTCACCTGGTCACTGCTGCCAAAGGTGCTGAACAATTCTATACCACCATCAATAACACCGCCCGTACCGAAACCCCTGAACAAGCTATCATGCTTGACAATAAAATAATATCTGCATGGACAGGTCACCCTCATTTCAGAGTGATAGACAATTCCTACGACTTTGAAACAAAAATAAGAAAACTCATTACAGAAATTCTCGGCTTTCTCGGCGAACCCGAACCCCTTGAGATCGAACGCAAATATCTCATAGAATATCCCGATACCGATATGCTTGAAAACATGGACAACTGCGAAAAAGTCGAGATAATCCAAACTTATCTCCATTCCCCCGACCAAAATCAACAAATACGTTTAAGACAGCGTGGTATTAACGGTCATTACGTCTACTTCCAGACTATCAAAAAAGACATTACCGCTATGAAACGCATTGAAATCGAAAACCGTCTTACCAAAGACGAATATCTGAAATTACTCATGTCTGCCGACACTTCAAAACGTCAGATACGCAAAAACCGTTATTGCCTTACTTATCAAAATCAATACTTTGAAATAGACGTTTTCCCGTTCTGGAAAGACAAGGCTATCATGGAAATTGAACTCAGTGATGAAAATTCCCCTATCGTTTTCCCCGACTTCATCAAGATCATTCGTGAAGTCACTACCGAAAAGGAATATAAAAATTCATCTCTTGCACAGCACATTATTTGACAATTCCCTGTAATTCACCTGTTTTGACAAAAATACCAATGCAATTATATTCGGTATTGCCATCAAGCCGTTGAACGTGTCCGAGATCTCCCATACAAGCGTTATTCCCGTGACGCACCCTGCATATACGACTATCGCATATATCACTCTGTAAACTTTTATATATCTCCCGTTCGTCAGATATTCAAAACTCTTTTCCCCGTAATATGACCATGATATGAGCGTTGCAAATGCAAACATAACTATTGACAGCGATATAAATATATTTCCTGCGATCCCCAAAACACTTTCAAATGAATATGTGCTTAATTTTATGCCGTCAAGTTCCGTCTTGTCGGCATTTGTCGTTAATATGCAAAGTGCCATTAAAGTACACATAACTATCGTATCTACGAATACCTGAAATATCCCCCACATTCCCTGCTGATATGCTCCGTCACTGTCTGCCGCCGAATGTACGATAGGTGAACTTCCCAAACCTGCCTCATTTGAGAAAACTCCCCTTGAAATCCCATATTTCACCGCTCTTGACATTCCGTAACCCATGAATCCCCCTGCCGCTGCTCTGAGATCAAATGCTTGTGTAAATATCTCCCCGAATGCAGTCGGTATCTCCCTGAAATTCACACATATTACTATCAAAACAACAACAGTATATATCACCGCCATGAACGGTACTAATTTTTCCGTTAAGCCCGAAATCCTGTCTATACCCCCGAATATTATCACTCCAACAAGTACAGCCAATATTATTCCGCTTATTTTCGGAGATATGCCAAAGTTTTCCAACGCTCCCGATACGGAATTTGCCTGTGTCATGTTTCCCATGCCGAATGCCGCCAATGTGCAAAATACCGCAAATATAACTGCCAGCCATTTGCATTTCATGCCCCTCTCTATATAGTACATAGGTCCGCCGACATATTTTCCGTTTCGCTTTACTCTGTACTTCATGCCTAAAACATTCTCTGCAAGTACGGTTGACATTCCGAAAAATGCCGCTGTCCACATCCAGAATATCGCTCCTGCACCGCCCAAAGCTATTGCATTGGCGACTCCTACGATATTTCCCGTACCTATCGAACCTGCCAATGCCGTTGCAACTGCACGAAATGGCGATATTTTTTCATTTGTCGAACTCCCCTTTGCTTTTAAAAATGACATTGCCGTATGTTTCCACCATGTTCCGAAATGCACTATGGGGAAAAATCTCAATTTCACCGTGAAGAATATCCCTATCCCCAACAGCATTATCAATGTGTATTTGCCCCATACTATTTTATTGACAAACCCGTTTATATCCGCTATTATCTGCATATCATCACCGTTTTGAAAAAGTTTTTGCTAAATACTATGCAAAAAAAGTTATTTTTATCTTTACAACCGGCAACTTTTCCTTTATAATATATAAATTGAGATAAATTATAAAGGGGAATATATATGATACAGTTTGAGGAATTGAAATTGCAGCTTGAACAGCTTGAACCCGATATTAAAGAATTGTCAAATGCTCTCGGTCTTGACAAGCTCAAAATGGAAATAGAACAGCTTGAACAGAGGGCTGCACAGCCGGGTTTCTGGGACGATGCCGAAAATTCACAAAAGATACTTCAAAAAACAGGTGCTTTGAAAAATAAAGTTGAAGCGTATGATAATCTTGTCGCCGCCTATGACGATACTCTTGCACTCATCGAACTTGCAAATGAAGAAGAAGATCTATCACTTTTAGAGGAAGCTCAGGCTGAATTCGACAAAGTGAAAACAGACCTTGATGCACAGCGTTTACAGACACTTCTGACAGGTGAATATGACTCTAAAAATGCCATTCTGACATTCCATGCAGGTGCAGGCGGTACTGAGGCTCAGGACTGGGCAGAAATGCTTTACAGAATGTATAACAGATGGGCTGAACGCCATAACTTCAAAGTCAAGGAAGTCGATTATCTTGACGGTGAAGAGGCAGGCTTGAAAAGTGCCGTACTTCTCATTGAAGGTGAAAATGCCTACGGTTATTTAAAGAGCGAATCGGGTGTACATCGTCTTGTCAGGGTATCCCCCTTTGACGCTTCAGGCAGACGACATACTTCTTTTGCATCACTTGAAGTCATGCCCGAAATAGACAATACTATCAATATAGAGATACGTCCCGAAGATATTAAAATGGACGTTTATCGTGCCAGCGGTGCAGGCGGTCAGAAAGTCAATAAAACATCTTCCGCTGTACGTCTTACTCATATCCCGACAGGTATCGTTGTTGCATCTCAGGTCGAGAGAAGCCAGTATCAGAACCGTGACGTTGCCATGACTATGCTTAAATCTAAACTCCTTGAAATAAAGGAAAGAGAACATCTTGAAAAAATAGAGGATATAAAAGGCGTTCAGAAAGAGATCGCATGGGGGGCACAGATACGTTCCTATGTATTCATGCCCTACACAATGGTCAAGGACCACAGAACGAGCTTTGAAACAGGTAATATCAATGCCGTTATGGACGGCGATATTGACGGCTTTATAAATGCCTATCTCAAAGCCGCAAGCCTTAACAAACTCCATGAAGATTTCGATGAAGAGTAAATTTTCCCATGCACCGAAAATAAAAAATTCGGTGCATTTTTTATTTGTACAAAAAAATGCACATGATATATGATATAATACATCTGAAACGGAGTGTGAAAATATGATTTATGTAATGTCCGATATTCACGGCGAATATGATAAATTCATTGAACTGCTTAAAAAGATAAATTTCAATGACAGCGATACTCTCTATATTCTCGGAGATATTTTCGACAGAGGAAAGCACCCTATTAAAATCATTCTCAAAATCATGACCATGCCGAATGTTATTTGCATAGTCGGAAATCATGAATTGATGGGAATGAGATGTCTGCCGTTTCTCATGGGAGAGATAACGGACGAGTCCATTGAAAAACTTGATGAAAAAATACTCAATGACATTCTCACATGGCAGTACAGCGGATTTAGCTCTACAATAAAAGAGTTTGCAGAACTCGATGTCGAAACTCAACAGGCTGTCATTGACTACATAGGCGAATTTCTCACTTATGAACAGCTTAAACTGAACGGTCAAAAATATCTCCTCGTTCATGCGGGATTAAGAAACTTTTCACCCGACAGACCACTTGAAGATTATTACATAGACGAACTTGTCTGGGAAAGACCCGACTACAATAAGCCGTATTTTGACGATATTATCACCATCACAGGTCACACTCCTACACAGATCATTCATGGAAACACAAATCCCGGTTTTATTTTCCGCAAAAACAATCATATCGATATAGACTGCGGAGTATGTTTTGAAGGCGGCAGACTTGCCGCTTTATGCCTTGATACCAATGAGGAGTTCTATTCCTCATAATATTTAATGGAGGTTTTTAAATGATACAGTTTTTCTGCGGGAGGAACGGCTCCGGCAAAACTAATAAAATTTATGAAGCTGTCGGCTCTGAAAGCAATTTGGACAATGTTATCCTTCTTGTCCCCGACCAAAGCTCTTTCATAAACGAAAAAAGGATACTCGATCAATTCGGTGCAGAAAAGGCTTCTCATATAAGAGTATTCGGCTTTGAAAGACTCTATGAATACCTTTCCGAAAAGTATAATCAAGTTTCAAAGCAAAGGATAGATGACGGTGCAAAAACGGTTTTAATGAGCATAGCCGCCGAGCAGGTCTCCGATAAACTCGATCTGTATGCAAAAAAGGCATCAAAAGCTGATTTTGCAGAACTTATGGTCAGTGCCGTAAATGAATACAAACTCTGTGCAATATCACCCGAAGCCCTCATGCAAACGGCTGAAAAAATTACAGATCAAAATCTCAAACAAAAACTCAAGGAAAGTGCCTTGATATATTCAGCTTATGATGTGATAGTCAATGAGGCTTATTCCGATCCGAGTGATGACATGATAAAGCTCTATGAGATCATTTGCACAACAGACTTTTTCATAAATAAGCGTGTCTATATAGACTCCTTCAACAGCTTTTCCGGACAGGAACTCAAAATCGTTGAAAAGATCATTGAACAGGCTGATTATGTCGGTGTGGCTTTGGGAATGTCTGCCGAACCTGACGAAAACGGCGAAAACTCCATATTCAGAGAACCTTTTATCACCATGAACAAGTTATCTGCTTTTGCCGATGACAACGATATTAAAATTCTTTCTCCCGTTCTGCTCAAAGAACAAAAAAGATTTGCAAGTCCGTCTCTGGAAGCACTCGAAGAATCTTTTTTCAGGTTTGACGGTGACACTTATTATTGTGATGACAATGCCGTACAGCTTTATGAAGCCGACAACGAATATGACGAGATACAGCAGACTGCAAGAAATATATGCAAACTCGTAAGAGAACACGGCTATTCTTATAATGACATTACCGTGATATGCCGTGATCCCGATATTTACAGACACATCATTGAATCGGAATTTCCCAAATATAATATTCCCTTTTTTCTCTCAGAAAAAAAGCCCCTTGAAGACCATGCTTTGATAAGACTTATCCTTTCTGCATTTGATGTCATACACTCATCTTTTGCAACCGAAAATATCCTGACTTTCCTCAAGACAGGCTTTTCAAATCTCTCTCCCGAAGAGGTCTGCATACTGGAGAATTATGTTTATATGTGGGACATAAGGGGCAAAAGATGGAAGTCTGAATTTACCATGAATCCCAACGGAAACTCCATGACCGAAAATGAGGAGACCATGCAGGCTCTTGCCATTATAGAAGAACTCAGAAAAAAAACTGTATCTCCCCTTATGAAGTTTGCATCTGCCCTTAAAAATGCACAGAACGGCTGTGAGCTTTCCGCTGCGGTATATGATCTTCTCTTGTCCGTCAATGCAGAAGAAAAACTCCAAGAAATAGCCGGCTGGTTCTTGTCACACGGCGATACTAACTCTTATGAAACAGAAATTCGTGTATGGAATATCGCAATGGACATTCTCGACAAAATGTATGATATATTCAAAAACAGGTCTGTTGACAGCAGACGTTATCTTGAACTGCTAAAGCTGATGATAAGCAAAAGCCCTGTTTCCGACATTCCCGAAACTCTCGATCAGGTGACAGTGGGTATTGCAGGCAATCTAATATCCGAAAATCCCAAAGCCGTCTTTATCATCGGTGCGGCAGACGGTGTATTTCCTGCTGTACCGAAGCCGTCAGGACTTTTCAGCGACAGCGAGCGTTCAGAACTAATATCACTTGAACTGCCCCTGCACTACGGTGTATTTGACAAGTCCATGCTTGAAAAATACATAGTCTATTCTTCAATATCCCTGCCGTCGGAAAGGCTTTTTGTAAGCTGTCATACTTCCAACTCCAAGGGCGATAAATTCAAGCCCTCCGTCATCTTCACCGAAATACAGTCCATCATCGAAAACATCAGTGTCATTACAAAATCCTCTCTTTCCCCCCAAGACATTTATTTCACTCCGAAACAGAGTTTTGAAGAGTGTGCTTCACACTGGAATGACCATACGGATATATCAGACACCCTGAAGAACTTTTTCAGAGATACAGACGGCTTCAAAGATGTCTGCACCTCCATAGACAAAGCTGTTAAAGATGAACCCTATAAGATCGAAAACAAAACTATTGCAAAAAATCTCTTTGGAAAACATATCAGACTTTCCGCTTCACAGGCTGAGGTTTATTACAGTTGTCCCTTTGAGTATTTTTGCAGATACGGACTTAATGTATATCCGAGAAAACGTGCCGTCATGGATTCTCGTATGTACGGCAGTGTCGTTCATTACGTTCTTGAAAATCTCCTCAAAGAAGAAAGTTTCCAAAATATAAAATCCTTTGATGAAAAACAGCTTTCGGATGTCGTCAAAAAACATATAGAAAATTACATTCGTGCCATCGGCGGAAAAGATGACCGTCTTGAAAGATTCATGATGCAGTTCAGGATAATGGAAAGAAATCTTGTCATCGTCCTCAAAAGACTTATTGCAGAGTTCAATGTATGCAAATTTATACCTGAGAGTTTTGAACTCAATATCGGCGGTGCCGATCAGGATATACCTGCCTATACCCTTCAGCTTCCCACAGGAGAAACTATCTCCGTCACAGGTAAGATAGACCGTGTTGACACCTATGTCAAGGACAATGAAAAATATATCCGTATCATCGACTACAAGACAGGTCAGAAAAATTTCAAACTGTCCGATGTATACTACGGACTTAATATGCAAATGCTCCTTTACCTTTCCGCCATCGAGAAAAACGGTGCGGATATGTTCTCGGAAAAAAAATATTCCCTTGCTCCCGCAGGCATCCTCTATATGCCTTCAACACCTAACTCTGCTTCAAGAACATTCAACTCCCAAAACGAAAAGCAGGAAAATGCCAAAGAACAACAGAAAAACTTTAAAATGAGCGGTCTGCTCATCAAGGATAAGGAAGTCCTGTCCGCTATGGAGGACAAAATAAAAGGTATTTACATTCCTGCCACAGACGATATTGACAAATGTAAAAATCTTGTCACCCTCTCCGAATACGGCAATATCTTCCAATACATCGATAAAAAATTCACGGCAATGGCTCAGTCGCTCTTTGACGGCGATATTCAGAGAAATCCCGTTAAAAAATCATCTTTTGATGCGTGTGAATACTGCGACTACAAAACTGTATGCGGATATGAAAAGGGTAAAAAATCCAACAGCTTCAAGGATGTCAACAACGATGATATTCTCAAACAGATAGAGGAGGAACTGAAAAATGTCTGAAATGAACTTCACTCCCGCACAGCAGGATGCTATAAATGCTGTCGGCGGCTCTGTTATCGTGTCCGCTGCGGCAGGCTCCGGCAAAACAAGGGTACTTGTACAAAGAGTGATACAAATGCTTACCCGTACAGAAAACCCCATTCCAGCAGACAGGCTTCTCATCGTGACTTTCACAAATGCCGCTGCCGATGAAATGAAAAAAAGGATAAGCTCCGAGATAGACAGGCTTATCAGGGAACAGCCTCACAACAGCTTTCTGCACCGTCAGCAGATCCTTCTCATGAATGCCGACATATGCACCATCCACAGCTTCTGCAGCAGACTGCTCAAAGAAAATTTCTTCTCCCTTGACATCGCTCAGGATTTCCGTATCGCTCAGGATACAGAACTTGCCGTTCTCAAATACCGCATAATGTCCGATATGATCGAACAGAAATATACCGAAAATTCCGACAGCTTTGCTCTGCTCAGTTCCATATTCTCAAGCAGCAAGAACGACAACAAATTGGAAAGTACCCTGCTTGATATTTACAAGAAGTGTGCAGCACATCCCGACATGGATAAGTGGATAGACCATGCTTCCCGATTCTATGATCCCTCCGTACCGCTTGAAGAAACACTCTTTGCAAAGATAGCTTACCAGACACTCGAAACATCTATTAAATATTTCCGCATGATGCTCGATACGGCAGAACAGATAATTTCCGACAATTCCCTCGCTTTCTGTACGGGAAAGGAAACCAGCGGTGAAAACAAATACAATGAACTTGATTCCTTCGTCCGCAAACTTGAAAGCCTTGCAGTAAAAAGAGTATGGAATGATATTTCCGCCCATATCTCCTCATTCCAAAAAATAAAATATCTCCCCCCAAGAAGCAAAAAAAATCCTGTTTCCCATGAGGAACTCCGAACTCTTAAAATATGTTTCAACAGCATTGATGATGAAATCAAAAACAAACTCCTGCCCCTGTTCGGCATCACTCAGGAAATATATCTGAACGATACTCAGCAAGTATATCCTGCGGTACAGTGTATGTGCGATATTATCAAGGAATTTTCCGTGAAATTCTCCGAAAAGAAAAAAGAAAAAGGTATCCTTGATTTTTCCGACCTTGAACACCTCGCTCTCAACCTTCTCAAAGAGCCGTCTTCAGATAAAAAGACCGAGCTTGCAGAAAGCATTTCACAAAAATATGATGCTGTTATGATAGACGAATTTCAGGATACCAATGAGATACAAGACCTCATTTTCAGATACATCTCAAAAAATGAAAAAAATATTTTTGTTGTCGGAGACGTTAAACAAAGCATTTATCGCTTCAGAGAGGCAATGCCTGAGATATTCAAAGCTAAAAGGAAAACTTCCGTTTTATATAACAGAGATTCCCCCGAATTTCCCGCCTGTATAATTCTCGACAGGAATTTCAGAAGCCGTGAAAATATCATTGACAGCGTTAATTTTGTTTTTGGTGCTGTCATGTCGGAATATGTCGGTGAGATAACCTATGATGACAGCGAAAAGCTCTCATTCGGTGCCTCCTATCCCCCGTCAGACCGCTCCGAAACAGAAATACATCTGCTTGACACGGGCAGCGAAAACTCAGATAAAAACGAGTATGAAAAAGAAGCAGCATATATTGCCCAAACCATCAAAGACATGATAAAAAGCGGTTTTCAGGTTGCCGAAAACGGTGAGATGCGTCCTGTCGGATACAGTGATTTCTGTATACTCATGCGTGTCATAAAGTCACATTCTCAGGAATATGCCGATACGATGAATTCTCTTGGCGTTCCCACCTATATCAAACAGCCGTATGATCTGTTTGACTGCTATGAAGTCAACATCGTGCTTGCATTTCTGAAAGCCGTTGACAACAGATTGCTGGATATTCCCATGTTGGCATTGCTTCTGTCTCCTGTATTCGGATTTTCTCCCGACGATCTGTCATTTCTCAGATCATCTTTTATTCCCGAACACCTCTATCAAAAAATACTTCTGTGTTCGGAAATGACCGATACCGATGACGAATATCTCCTTTCACTCAAAAACAAGTGTATCCGCTTTTTGAATGACATGGAATATTTCAGGACACTTTCCGTCACTTCAAGTATAAGCGAGCTTGCCGAAGCCTTCTTTGAAAAAACCAATTTTCTCTCTGTCATGAACGCCATGTCCAACGGTTCTGCCAGACTCAAAAATGTCAGAAAATTCATGAGCTTCATCAGAGAATACGAAGGCAATTCAAAAGGAGGTCTGACTGATTTTGTACGTCACACGGACTGCCTTGAACAAAGTGATACAAGTCTCCCTGCAAGCGATGCAGAGCCTGAAAATGCCGTCAAGATCATAAGTATACACCATTCAAAAGGTCTTGAATTTCCGATCTGCATAATGGCAGGAATGAATATTGAAGGAAATAATATCCCCCCTGATGTATACTGTCATAAAAAACTCGGTTTCGGCATGAAAATGGCTGAAACTTCAACTATGTTCAAGTACAACACCCTTCAGAGAAATGTAATAAAACAGCAAAATGATCTTGAAGAACTCAGTGAAGCTATGCGTATTTTATACGTTGCCATGACGAGAGCAAAAGAAAAACTTATTGCTGTGATCTCAGTGTCTCCTACAAAAACAAAAAGCTTCAAAGACAAGCTCGCAGAAATTGCAGCACTTGTAAAGATCAGTGACGGCAGGATAGATGAACATTGTGTATCAACTGCCAAAACTCTCGGAAACTGGATATTGATGTGTGCATTTGCCCATCCCGATATGTCACAACTCCGTGAAGATGCAGGGGCTGAAGATATTATCCCTATCCCTACGACATCTCATTGGAAATATGTCCGCTCCTCTTTCAGCGAAGGCGACACCAATGAAAACAGCATTGACGAACACACCGAAAACACTGTTAATGAAAATTTTCTTGCCCTGCTCAAAGAACGCTTCTCTCAGACATACAAGTATCAGTCAAGGATCAATGTGCCTTCAAAGGTCTCTGCCTCTGTCCTTGCACACAATCAAAGTGAAAGCCATGAGATCGTAACTTCAAAACCGTCTTTTGCAGTGGGCAGCAAACTCACAAGTGCCGAAAAAGGTACTGCTGTGCATACATTCCTGCAATATGCCGACTTCTCGAAACTTGCCGTCAGTCCCCTTGAAGAAAAACAACACCTGCTAAATATAGGCAGGCTCTCTCAGGAACAGTTCTCCGCCATCAGCAAAGCCGACATTGAACGCTTTATACAAAGTCAGACTTATAGATCTATAACATCTGCCGAGCGTGTCGAAAGGGAATACCGTTTTACTGTCAACATCTCTGCAAGCGAGATAGGCGAGCCTTTTGAAAACTGCAATGAACAAGTCATTCTTCAAGGTGCTATGGACTGCATTGCCATCAACTCGGACGGTATCATCATCATTGACTACAAGACCGATCATGTCAAAGATATGCTCACTCTCAAAGACCGCTATAAAAAACAACTTGATCTCTACAAAAATGCCGCTGAACAGATATTTTCTATCCCCGTCAAAAAGTGCATGATATACTCAACAAAACTCGGTCAGGAAATTGAAGTGTAATTACAACGGGGGAAAATTTTTTGAAAAAAGTTTTCCCCCGAACCCCCTTTCAAAAACTTTTAATTTTTATCGAAAAATTCAATATTCTAATTTCATGCTGTCCGTCATACCTATTGTAAAAAAGGAGTTGGACAGCATGGACTTTTTTTCGGCTATTTTATTAGGCTCGGCTCTCGCTATGGACGCTGCTGCCGTTTCTGCCGTGTGCGGCATGGATCAAAAACAAAATTTCTTCCCCTCTGCACTTATTACAGCCTTTACATTCGCACTATTTCAGACAGCCATGCCTATACTGGGCTGGAGTGTCGGCAAACTCGGAAACAATTTCATATCTCAATTTGAAAATATCTTTGCATTTGCCGTTCTTCTCTTTTTAGGCATAAAAATGCTCTTCGATGCCAAAAAGCAGGATAAACCCACTATCTCAAACTTCAAATCTCTCTTTATCCTCGCAATCGCTACAAGCATTGACGCTCTTACAGCCGGTATTACTTTACCCGTCACTGTCAATGCCCTTTCCGTGTCACACATATTTACAACGGTCTTGATCATAGGTATGATAACTTTTATTTTCTCAATTTCGGGCTGTCTTATCGGACGAACATTTCACCGTGCAAATCCAAAGTTTGCCGGCTTTACGGGCGGTTTTATGCTTATTCTTATCGCTTTCAAAACACTTTTCTTTTAACACTTTTCACACTCCTGTATATTATGATACAGGGGTGTTTTCAATGACCGTAAAACGATACCGCAAAAGAAACCGTTTCCCGAAATTTCCTTTCATACTTATCCTCATAGTGACCGCTTTTTTTATATTCCTCGAAATTCGTGTAAGACCTGTTTTAAACGGATTTGCGGAAGTTAATGCAAGATCTCTTGCCGTTTCCGCCATTAACAAGAGTGTCACCGAAATACTTGAAGAAAATGAGATCACTTGTGAAGACCTTGAAAATATCTCCTATTCCAATTCACGCATTACTGCTATAAACTCCAATACCGTCAATGTCAATAAATTGAAGAGTTCCATAACTCTCAGAATACAGAAAAATCTCTCCGATATAAAAAATAGAGAAATACACATTCCCATAGGCTCTCTTATCGGCGGTGAACTCATGCACGGCAGAGGATTCACTATTCCCGTTAATATCTCCATGTCGGGAAATGTCAATACAGATTTCATCAGCTCATTTGAACATGGCGGTATCAATCAGACTGTCCATACACTTTCTGTCAAGGTATCCGCTGATGTGACCGTCAGACTTCCAAACGGCTATACAAATACCAGCGTTGAAACGACCGTTCTTATAGGAGAAACTGTCATTATAGGCGAAGTTCCGTCAGGTATACTTTATTCTGCAAAATAATTCCCTAAATTTTTTCAAAAAACTATTGACATTTTTAAATCAATGTTATATAATAACAACTGTCGCTGAAAGAAATGCGGATGTAGCTCATCTGGTAGAGCGCAACCTTGCCAAGGTTGAGGTAGCGAGTTCGAGCCTCGTCATCCGCTTTATACAAGGAACGTCTTCTCACGTTCCTTTTTTTCTGCAAATTTTTTTATTGAAATTATCATAACTTTGTTGTATAATATCCGTATTGCATTTTATTTATTTTTGATTGGAAGTGCTTTTTATGATAGAAAGTTATCAGCATTTGCTTGACAATGTAAAACGTATCCATTTCGTCGGTATAGGCGGTTCGGGTATGTGTCCGCTTGCAGAGATCCTTCACAGTGAAGGCTTTGAGATAACAGGCTCAGATACAGCCGAATCCGATACCCTTGCCCGTATACGTTCATACAACATTCCCGTGACTATGGGGCATTTCCCCGAAAATGTCATAGGTGCGGATTTAGTTGTATACACCGCCGCCGTCAAGCAGGACAATCCCGAACTCGTTTCTGCCAAAGAACACAACATCCCCGCCATTGAACGCTGTATCATGCTCGGTGCTGTCGTGGATAAATATAAAAAATCAGTTGCCGTCAGCGGTACTCACGGTAAAACTACCACTACTTCAATGATAACTCAGATCTTCACCATGTCCGACTTCGATCCTACTGCCGTTATCGGTGCAAAACTCTCTTTCATAGGCGGCAACAGCCGTGTAGGTCGATCTGACATCATGGTCTGTGAAGCCTGTGAATATGTCGATACATTTCTGAAAATATATCCTGCCGTGTCCGTGATTCTCAATGTAGATGAAGATCACCTTGACTATTTCGGAACTCTTGACAGGATAAAACAGTCATTTACAAAATTTATTTCACAAACATCTTCCCTTATCGTCATCAACGGTGATGATGCAAACTCTATGGAATGTGTGAAAAATGCCGATACAAACGGAAAAAATATCGTCACCTTCGGTTTCGGCGAAAATAATGACTTCCGTGCAGTCCTCACCAACAAGCCTGATGATGTATTCGACAGCTTTGACCTCATTCATAATAACGAAACTCTCTGTAATATCACTCTCAGAGTTCCGGGAAATTTCAATGTCATGAATGCCCTTGCAGCTTGTGCGGCTTGTATCTCTATGGGTGTTGCTCCCGAAAAGGTTAAAAATGCTCTTGAAAAATTCGGCGGTGCTCACAGACGTTTTGAAATTCTCGGTCACTTTGACGGCATTACCGTTGCAGATGACTTTGCACATCACCCGACAGAACTCCGTGCAACTCTCACTACTGCCATGAATATGAAATTCAAAAATGTATGGGCTATCTTTCAGCCTCATACTTTTTCAAGAACTTATATGTTCTTAAACGAATTTGCTGAAGTCCTCTCCATTCCCGACCATACCATTTTATCCGAAATTCTCCCCGTCCGTGAGGTAAATACCTACAACATCTATGCAAAAGACCTTGCCGACAAGATAGACGGCTGTGTGTGGTTCAAGACCTTTGAAGAAATTGCCGATTACGTCACAAAGAATGCTAAATCAGGTGATTTGATAATTACAATAGGCGGCGGCAACGTCTATATGTGTGCCGACCTTATCGTTAAAAAATTAGGAATGAGGAATGAAAAATTAGGAATATAAAATCTATCGTTCCGGATTTCAAAAATGATAAATGAGAATTTGGAGAAACAAAAAATATTTATCATTCCTCACTCCTCATTTCTCATTGTAAAAAGGTTGTGATGTTAAAGTTGAACAAAAGGCTGAAACTATACGGTTTTAATAACCTCACCAAAACCCTCAGTTTTAATATTTATGATGTCTGCTATGCTAAAACCGAACGTGAACAAAAAGACTATATTGCTTACATTGACGAACAGTATAACTCTGAACGTCTTACCAATATACTTTGCGAAGTCACCGAAATGATAGGTGCAAGTGTCCTCAACATCTCCAAACAAGACTATGATCCGCAGGGTGCAAGCGTGACTCTGCTCATATCAGAAAAAGGCTTGCCCGAAAAAATAGATGAATCCTGCAACTGCGGCAAATATGCCAATTACAGAGATACCATCGCCGCACATCTCGATAAAAGTCATGTAACTGTGCATACTTATCCCGAATATCACCCTCACAATGCTATTGCAACTTTCCGTGTTGATATAGATGTTTCCACTTGCGGTACTATCTCCCCACTTAATACCCTCGATTTTCTCATTGACAGCTTTGACTCCGATATTATCACCATTGATTACCGTGTACGAGGCTTTACAAGAGATACAGACGGTAAAAAACTCTTTATCGACCACAAGATAACTTCCATTCAGGACTTCATCAAAGAGGAAACTCTCAAACGCTATGATACCGTTGATATAAACGTCTATCAAGCGAATATCTTCCATACTCAGCTCTTGATAAAAGAAATGGAACTGCAAAATTATCTCTTCAAAACAGATGTATATGAGATACCGCCAAAAGAACGTCTTGCCATTTCAAACAGCTTACGCCGTGAAATGATAGAGATTTTCAGCGGTCAAAATGTATATGAATGAGGAATGAGAAGTGAGGAGTGAGAAATGCGTATAATGAAACTCGATCAGAATAAAGCCCCTATTTATGAGGCTCTTTGTCAATATCGTGAAAACCGTATAGTTTCCTTTGACGTTCCCGGACATAAACAAGGTAAAGGCAACCCTGTTTTAACCGAATTTCTCGGTAAACAGTGCATGAGTGTTGATGTAAATTCCATGAAACCGCTTGATAATCTGTGTCACCCCGTCAGTGTCATAAAAGAAGCCGAAGAACTCATGGCTGATGCTTTCGGTGCAGCCCATGCTTTCTTCATGGTAAACGGCACTTCAAGTTCCGTTCAGGCTATGGTAATGAGTGTATGCAAGCGTGGCGATAAGATAATCATGCCCCGAAACGTCCACAGAAGCAGTATAAATGCACTTATCGTATGCGGTGCAGTACCCGTTTATGTCAATCCGGGCGTGAACAAACAACTCGGCATACCTTTGGGAATGTCCGTTGATGCCGTAAAACGTGCAATAAAACTTCACCCCGATGCAAAGGCTATTATCGTGAATAATCCCACTTATTACGGTGTATGTTCCAATCTTTCGGAAATTGTCAAAATTGCCCATAAGACAGGCATGAAAGTCCTTGTTGACGAGGCTCACGGCACTCACTTTTACTTTGGTGACTATATGCCCCGTTCCGCTATGAGTGTCGGTGCAGATATGGCGGCTGTCAGTATGCACAAAACAGGCGGTTCTCTTACTCAAAGTTCCGCTTTACTTCTCGGTGAAGGCATTTCAGAGGGCTATGTCCGTCAAATCATCAACTTGACACAAACAACAAGTGCTTCATATTTACTTTTATCTTCCCTTGACATTTCAAGGCGAAATCTCGCCCTCAACGGCAAATCTATTTTTGAACGTGTTACCACTCTTGCCGGCTACGGCATTAAAGAGATAAATAAATTAGGCGGTCTTTACGCTTTTTCAAGAGAACTCATCAACGGCGATACCGTATTTGACTTTGACCCCACTAAAATTTCCGTTCATACAAGAGATATAGGTCTTGCCGGAATTGAAGTTTATGACATTCTCCGTGATAAGTACGATATTCAGATAGAGTTCGGCGACATCGGAAATATCCTTGCTATCGTTTCAGTCGGTGATAAAATTCTTAATATAGAACGTCTTATTTCCGCTCTCTATGAAATAAAACGTCTTTATTCCAAAAGTTCCGCAGGTATGCTTGACCATGAATACATTGAACCCATTGTAGTATGCTCTCCGCAGGAGGCTTTCTATTCCAAAAAAATACAGCTTCCTTTGAATGAAACTCTCGGAAAAATATGTGCGGAATTTGTGATGTGCTATCCCCCCGGAATACCAATTCTTGCCCCCGGCGAACTCATTACAAAAGATGCTATCGAATACATCACCTATGCAAAAGCAAAGGGCTGTAATCTCACAGGTGCAGAAGATATTAACACCGAAAAAATAAATATCATGGTCGAATGAAAGGAGGTCTTTTTTAAATGGAAATGTGGTATACAGAAGAACAAACTAACAATGTACGTTTCTCTATCAGGTGCGATAAACAAAAATATTCCGCTCAATCGGACTTTCAGCGTATCGAGATTTTCAGTACACCCGAATTTGGTGATATTCTCGTCCTTGACGACAGGATCATGCTTACACAAAAAGATGAATTTATCTACCATGAAATGATAACTCATGTGCCTATGGCGGTAAATCCCGATGTTAAAAATGTCCTCGTCATCGGTGCAGGTGACGGCGGTACTGTCAGGGAACTTACAAAATACAAGTCCATTGAAAATATTGACATGGTGGAAATCGACAGAATGGTAGTTGACGCTTGTAAAGAGTTTTTACCGACAGTCGCTTCTAAACTTAATGACTCTCGTGTGCATATCTTCATTGATGACGGCTTGCGTTTTGTCCGTCACGTTGAAAACAAGTATGATTTGATAATAGTCGATTCAACCGACCCTTTCGGTCCCGGTGAAGGTCTGTTTACAACGGAATTTTACGGCAACTGCTATAAAGCTCTTACAAGTGACGGTATTCTTGTAAATCAGCATGAAAGCCCTTTTTACAACACTTATGCAAAATCCATGAAACAGGCTCATAAAAAGATACTTCAATTTTTCCCCGTTGTAAAGGTCTATCAGGCTCATATCCCGACTTATCCGTCAGGTCACTGGCTTTTCGGCTTTGCTTCAAAAAAATTCCACCCCACAAATGACTTGGACGAAGGACGTTGGAATCGTCTTTGCATTGACACAAACTACTACAATACAAGATTGCATAAAGGCTGTTTTGCACTCCCGACTTACGTCACCAAACAACTCCTTGAAAATGAATAAATTTAGTGTGGAGAGTTGAGAGTGAAGAGAATGAAAGTTCTGCTTTCCAGCGTGCAAAAAGAATTAAAAAAAGGTGGATTTTGAGAGTAAGTTTGAGCGTGGAACATCTCCACTCTCCAGTCTCCAAACTCCACTCTGATAAATTAGGAGGTTTTTTAAAATGGGAAAGGCTTTAATTATCGGTGCAGGCGGAGTTGCAAGTGTCTGCATTCACAAGTGTTGTCAGAATCCGGACGTTTTTGAAGAGATCTGTATCGCAAGCAGAACTAAATCAAAATGTGATGCCCTCAAAGCTAAACTTGACGGCGGTAAAACTAAAATTTCAACTGCTCAGGTAAATGCTGATAATGTTGATGAACTTATTGCTCTCATCAATGAATTCAAACCCGATGTTGTCATCAACTTGGCTCTGCCTTATCAGGACTTGACTATAATGGATGCTTGTCTTGCAACAAAAGTAAACTATGTAGATACCGCCAACTATGAACCTCTCGATACCGCTAAATTTGAATACAAATGGCAGTGGGCTTATCGTGAGAGATTTGAAAAAGCAGGTATCACCGCACTTCTGGGAAGCGGTTTTGACCCCGGTGTTACAGGCGTATTCAGTGCTTACGCTATGAAACATGAATTTGATGAAATAAATTACATTGACATTCTCGACTGTAATGCAGGCGATCACGGTTATCCCTTTGCTACAAACTTCAATCCCGAAATAAATATCCGTGAAGTTTCCGCAAAAGGCAGCTACATAGAGGACGGTAAATGGATAGAAACAGAGCCTATGGAAATAAAAAGAGTATACAATTTCCCCGAAATAGGCGAAAAAGATATGTATTTGCTTCACCATGAAGAACTTGAATCCCTTGCACTCAACATTAAAGGCATTAAGCGTATTCGTTTCTTTATGACTTTCGGTCAGAGTTATCTCACACACCTTAAATGCCTTGAAAATGTCGGCATGACTTCCATTGAGCCTATCGACTTTGAAGGTCATAAGATCGTGCCTTTGCAGTTCCTGAAAGCCGTATTGCCCGATCCCGCTTCACTCGGTCCCAGAACAAAGGGTAAAACAAATATCGGCTGTATCTTCATCGGCAAAAAGGACGGCAAAGACAAAACTTATTATCTTTACAATGTATGCGACCATGAGGAATGTTATAAAGAAGTCGGTTCACAGGCTGTTTCATATACAACAGGCGTTCCGGCTATGATAGGTGCGGCTATGCTCCTCACAGGTAAATGGAATAAACCCGGCGTACATAACATTGAAGAATTCGATCCCGATCCTTTCATGGAAGACCTGAATAAATTCGGCTTGCCCTGGAAAGAAAGCTACAACCCCGACTTAGTTGAATGATAAATGAGGAATGAGGAATGAGAAATAGTTTCATGTGACATTCTCATTTATCATTCCTCATTTCACATTCCTAATTTTATAAAAGAGGTGCAAAATGAAAAATATTTTATCTCTCCCTACTCCGTGTTATGTCATTGACGAAAAATCTCTCATACATAATCTTGAAATTTTACAGCACGTTGAACAAGAAACAGGCTGTCATGTACTTCTTGCACAAAAGGCTTTTTCCGCTTATCACACATATCCGCTTATCTCGCAATATATCAGCGGTACGACCGCAAGCGGTCTTTTTGAAGCCAGACTCGCCTATGAAGAAATGCCCGATAAACAAATACACGTCTATTCCCCCGCTCTCACTGACAGGGATTTTGATGAACTTCTGACTATATGCGACCATATTGTTTTCAACTCGTTCTCTCAATGGAAACGCTTTAAACAAAAAGCTCTCCAACACCCCGAAATTGAATTTGGTTTGCGTATAAATCCCGAATACTCCGAAATCGAAACGGATATTTATAACCCTTGTTTCACAAATTCAATGCTTGGAATAACTCTTGCAAATTTTGAAGAAGATGAACTCGATGGCATTTCGGGACTGCATTTCCATACCATGTGTGAACAAAACTCCGATACCCTCCAAAGAACTCTTGAAGTCGTTGAACAGCG
>CADCCP010000012.1 GCA_902800005.1 uncultured Ruminococcus sp.
ACCCGAAAGAGTTTTTTATAATGCCGTTTCCGTCATGGACTTGAATAATACGGAAATTCTTCAAAAAAGGGCTTTCTACGGTGATATTCAAGATATGTACATTGACAAGGACATTATAATGTTTCATACACAAAGTTCTTTTGACTACTACGACAAGCCCAAAATTGATACATTTGATATGTCCGACAATTTCTCGCATATATCCCAAATTACAATAAATGCATTAAGCGTAACCCGAATACATGATATTAAAAAAATCGGCAGTTCCTATAAAATTATCGCTCAAACATATTACCAAACAGGATTTTCTCTAACAAGAGGATATTTAGGCACTTCCGAAATCGTCGCAATATCTGCCGACATTCAAACAGGAAATTACTATTCCAAAAAATATATTTTCGACTATATCCCCACCAATGCAGACAATTTCGTCAGAGAAATTATTTGGAATGAAAATACTGCCACCCTCTCTGTCGAAAGACGTGGACTGTATATTGACAATACCACTTACGGACTTTCCGTTACTTTCAATGACAACAGTATCTCTTTTGAAAAAACAGAACCTCCCCAAACTCAAACACAAACAAACTATCTGATAGGCAGAAGTCAAACTTTTGAATATGACGGAAAGAAATTCTATATTGATTACCGCAAAAATACCCTTGAAACAGTCCAATAAATCAAAAAGGCACACAAACTTTTTTTACAAGTCTGTGTGCCTTAATTATGCATTATGCATTATGAATTATGCATTCAGTTAAGTTCGTCAACGAGTTTCTGGAGAGCGGCAAGAGCCTCATCAGGCAACTTGTCATAGCCGCCCTTCTTCTCTGCAAAGCCCTTGACGGCATTTACACGTATATCTTCAAAAGGTCCCCATTTTTCAAAGTTTGCCTTGTTCTCAACGATTGCTTCAAGTACGCCGAGTGTATCTTCTTTTTTAACTTTCTTGCCCATGAAATCGCCTGTATTTACGATATAGCAAGCAACATCTTTTTCTTCAACGAGTTTCTTGAATTTAACATAGTCGTTGACAAGGGGATATGTTCTGAACGGATTAGCATAAGGAACGATACGGAGAGCATTCATGTCTGTACCTGCTGCTACACGCTCAGCAGTAGATGTCTTTGTAGCGAGAGTTGCACCCATTACGGAAGCCAATGCAGCACCTTTGAGTTTTACGCAAGGCGGTATTGTGGGATCTTTCATTATCCAAATGATAGAATTGACAGGTGAAGAGATCTTGTCAACTCTGTTGGGCGACCACAATTTTGACTTGATAGCACGACCGTTGCCGTTTCTTATATCCTCTGTAACAAGCTGAATCTTGCCGTCTTCGTCCTTTGTGCATGAACAGTTCTGCACACTCAAAAGATATTTATTATCGGGGCAGCCTGTCGGATAGTCGGCAGTTTTATCGAAATATGACGGTTCAAGAGCGATAGATGCACAAGTATCGGAATTGATGATGAAAGCATCATCATGGAGAACGGTGATATTCGGATATTTGCCGTCATGCTTTGCATGAGTAAGAGTAGATTTACCCGAACCCGAAAGACCGAATACAGATGCGACATACTTACTGCCGTCTGCAAGAGTATACTCTTTCTGACCGCCGTGACAGGAAGCATAACCGTTGCGGTTTGCGATAGCCCAAGCTATTGTAAGAGTACCTTTTTTATGCTCACCAAAATACTTCATGCCGAGAATAGCTGCACAGTTGTTGTCTGTATCAAAGTAACAGCAGGTCAGATCATCACTCAGGCAACTGTAGTCAACGTCAGGTGACGGTGTGGGAGTCCACTGGGGATCGGAGAAGATGTATATATCAGGTTCATTTCCGTTGCCGACGGGCTGGGACTCTTTATACATCTTTGCATAAGTATCATTGATGTACTGGAAGTTCAGAAGCCAGTTGTACATGAGCATTTCCTCACCCTCAGGAATGAGAAGATGAGCCTTTACCATAAATTCGGGATCAAGACCGATATAAGCCGTTGCATGATACAGAGTTTTGAAACGAGTTTTATATATAGCGTCCATTACTACCTTATCGAGCTTTGCATCATCTACACCGGGTTCACCCTTGATACGTCTTGCAGCGGCATATCTGCCTGTTACAGCACCGTCATTGAAAAGAAGTACCTTTGCACCTTCGGGAAGACCTACTTCCTCAGGCTTGTATATGGGCATATCTGTTGTAACTGCACCGGGAGTATTCTTTGCAAGATAATAAGCCTCTGCAAGAGAAGATACTTCCACTACATTGTTACCGTAGAATGCACCCTCGATAATGGAACGTGTCTTTGAAAAACCTACTTTTCCTTTTCCTATCTCAGATATAGGATAATACGCTTTTGTTGCCATAGCTTTAACAGCCTCCTATTTTTTATTAACAATCAATAATTGTTATGCGATTACATATATTTTACTTCCATTAGATATTTTTGTCAAGATACATTCATGTATTTTTTACTTTCATACATTTAAAATGCAATTTCACACATCTTTTTATGCAAAAAACACCTTTTTACTTGGTCATAACCCCTGCAATATGCAAATTTATATTTTTCGTCATTCATTCTTTTTATTTTTCTTTTTGCTCAAAATCAAAACTGCCGTTACTGCCCCGACACATACAATGCTTGATATTACAAGAATTACAGTTATCGTATTGGTGTTGTCATCGGGAAGTTGATAGTGTATGACGGTATCATCTCCGAATAAATTTACTTCTCTGTATGTGATATGACTTTTCATTTCTTTCCACTGACGTTCACTGCCTGCATAATATACATCTGTCAGATTTTCGCAGCCTACAAAGGCATTTTCAACTATTCCTGCAATACCCGAATGTATATTGATACTTGTCAGCCCTTTACAACCCGAAAAACTTTTGTCTTCAATCACTTTAATGCTGTCGGAAACAACATAATTTCCCTGTCTGCCTGTCGGGTACTGCCACAGCCTGATTTCTTTCATAAGATCTCCATCAACGGAAGAATAATTTTCATTGTTTTCGTCAACATCTATATCCGTCAGCGAATCGCAAAAAGCAAATGCACCATATCCGATATATGTCACACTGACAGGTATCTTTATACTTGCAAGACCGCTGCTTTTTATAAAAGCCGAATCTTCTATTCTCGTCACGGTGTCGGGAATGGTTACACTTTTCACATTCGGGCTGTCCTCAAAAATGCCGTGAACTTCGACATAATACTCTTTATGTGCCGTTCCGCCTCTGAGTGTGGTCACTTTCATGCCGTCTATTTCACTCGGTATCACAACATTTTCCTCATTTCCCAGATATTTCATTATACTGGCTTGATTACCATACATTACCATGTGCTCAAAGTCACCCGAAGTTACCGCAGATACCTCTGTACCTGCAATACTTCCGCATAATGCCAAAAACATAAATATTAAAACCGCAAATATTTTTCTAAACTTCTTCATTTTCACGTCCCCCATATATATTAAGATACTTATAATTGTAATATATTTTGCATGACTTTTCAACACTTTACTATAAAAAATCCCTTTCATCAAACAATGAAAGGGATTTTTTTTGATCACTTTTTCGATTCTCTGCCGAGAAGGTAGTCGACCGATACTTCAAGTATGTCTGCCAATGCAACAAGTTCAACGTCTGTAACATATCTTATCTGCCCTTCGAGCTTGGACAGTCCCGATGCATTCATGTCTACACCGTTGACTTGAAGCTGTGCGAGCAACTCTTTTTGTTTCATGCCTCTCTTTTTGCGAGCTTCCTCTACTCTTGTTCCGATAAGGTTCCTTGAGCCGAGTGCCTGTTTACGCAATCTCATTTGAAATTACACCTCTTTAATAATTGATATTTGCCTTAAATGCTCCATATAGAATTATAGAATATATGCCAATAAATAACAATGGCAATTATGCAAGAATATTTCTGTTGAACTTTGTGAAAAATATAAAATTATAGCTTTATCATACATAAATATTACTTCTGTACAATTTTATTCCATATTTTTTTGATAGTGCCAAAATCCGTTTTAAAACCATATTTTACTGTTGTGATGACACTTTTTCCGCATATATGAATTTTGCTTTTGAGAGGTCTATGTTCATTGCAGGCAGTATACCGGAATCATTGCAGGTCACATCTGTACCCCTGTTATAGATATAACCGAAATCACATATATATGTAGCATTTGAAAGGCTGTAGCCGTTTGTCCTCATATACCAGAAGCCGTTGCCTTTATAGTTCTCAACAGGGCTGTACCAAGTTCCCCGTGCCTTCGCATACATAGTAGGTCTGAAACGCTTTGCCGAGTCATCCACACCGCTGCCTGCATAAAAACCGTGTCTTGCCGCTGCAGGAGTTGAAAAGACCTCTGCCGAACTCAGTATAAACACCTTGTCTTTGACTGTATTTCCGCAGTTCGTACCGTAATAGCTGTTATCCGGATTTTCAATCTCCGAGTCGATAATGCAACTTTTCTCATCTTCAGAAAATGCCGTATTGAAAAAACTGTCCTTTACATTCTGTGAAAAATCCGTTTTTTCGATATTGCTGTTCGCACCGTAGCCGTTAAGAAAACTCCTTAACGTGCAGTTCTCCCATTGAACCTCACGGGAACTTGTATTATATTCTGCACAATCGATTTCTCTGTCACATATAAGCATTGCTTCGCTGCCGTTTATCTCTGCTATCCTCCACTTGATAGGCTCATATCTGAAATAGTGATATTCATTATCCCATTGATAGTGCTGAGGACTTGACTTTTTATTATCCTCTTTCAAACGGCGGTATTTTTCACCGTCAAGCACTGTTTCATCATCCTGCCATTCCGCATTGACCAGACGCTCATACAGTTCGACATCAATTATAATATCTCCTTCATCGACCGCATAATCATCCACAGCGGAAAATTCATGCCCTGTTATCTCCGCTGACGGATACGAACCGAAATATATGCTATCCCATGTTGCCATGTAACCGCTCGAATAAAACTGATCCTTCACTACGACCGGCTCCGATAAAACGACACCGTCTTTTTCATATGTACGGATATTATCGGATATTTGATCGATTTTATCCTTATCTGTCTTTTCAGTCACTTTGAATATCTCATCAGAGGACACTGTTCCTGCATATTCAAGCATCGCTTTGTCCTGATATACACGTATAACTGGCAGTATGCCCGCATCACTCACTGTCACATACGTTCCCCTGTTGTAGACCGCTCCGAAATCACATATATAATTCACATTTGAAGGTGTATAACCGCTTGTTCTCAACAGCCAGAAACCGTTTCCTTCATTGCCGTCCGCAAGGCTGTACCATGCCCCCTTTGCCATAGCATACATTGTAGGCTTAAATCTCCTTGCGGCATCATCTGTACCGTCACTTGACGCAAATCCGCTGCATACCGCACTTTTGCCCGCATCAAATATTTCTTCTTCGTCAAATATAAATACCATATCTTTGGTATCGTTTCCGCAGGGCGTACCGAAATAGTAATTATTCGGATTCTTAACAGTACCCTGCACTATACTCTCTTTTTCGCTGTCAGAAAAAGCCGTGTTATAAAAACTGTTCTGCTTTTTTCCAGAAAAATCCACGCCTGCCAAATTGCTTTCTGCACCGTAACCGTTCAAAAAACTCCTTAAAGTACAGTTTTCCCAGTATACATCTTCCGCCTTTACATTGTATACTTCACAATCCATCTGCTTGTCAGCCATGAGCGTTATAATACCGTCCTTTATCTCCATAACACGCCACTTGACAGGCTCATATTTAAAATAATGATACTCTCCGTTCCATTGATAGTGCATTGCACGATTTTTTTCTTTATCACCTTTCAGCCGACGGTATTTTACACCATCTACTACCGTTTCATCATCCGTCCATTCCGCCCCGGACAATCTTTCATACAGTTCTCTATCCCTTATCACATCACCGTCTTTTATAACCGCTTCATCAACTGCCGTAAACTCTCCGTCTGTAACCTCCGCTGTCGGATATGAACCAAAATATACACAATCCCATACTGTCCTGTGCTTACCCGGCAGACTCTCATCTGCAAATACCGATGGTCTTGACAGTTCACGCTTCGGTTTTTGCTGCTCACTGCAGGAGCATACCCCCATCAACATACACACGCCAAGCAAAAATATCAATATCTTTTTCATTCGCCTATCCCCTTTGAATGATACTGCAAACCGGTCTTTCAAAGGATTCTTCGCTTGAAAGACCGGCTTGTCCATCATGTATTGTTCAATGTATCAGCCATGAATCTGCTCGGTTTTTGGGGCTTTTCAGGCTTCATTTTTTTACCTCTGAGTTTTCTCGACTCAACTGCTATCTTTTTGTTTTCAGGTGCAAAGTTACCTGTCACTTTCTCGAACACTTCGTCATCTTCTATCGAATTGAGCAGGATATATGTGATAATTCCCTTTACATCAAGATCACCCGTATCATACAAATCCGAAAGTGTCTTTGAAAACTTCTCCATTGAGCCTTTATTCAGTGTTTTCACATACTCTTTGAATCTCGGCATGATTTTTTCATCTGCAAAGGTGATCCCCCTGAAACTCTCGTAATGTGCCTTTTCATAGGCTATCTCGTCACGCAGTTCGGGAAAATACATGACCATTCTGTTTGCAAAAAACAGAGGATCACTTGTATTTTCACCGTCTTTTTTCGATTTTTTCTGCTTCTGAACGGCAGTCTGTTTCGGTCCTCTTATCGTCTCCGCAAAATCCTCACCAATATTTTCCGCATCTCTTGAGGTATCCGTTTCCGGATCGAAAAGCCATGTTGCAACAGTTTTCCATGTATTGTCAGGCTCGCCGTCCTCCATGCCGCATGAACGCAGCAATACTCTCTTCTTATCAAAATAATATACGATACTGTAGGCAATATCTCCCGTATACAATGCCGTCATCTCTTTGTCGGACTCCGCAACAGCCTGCTTTTTATAGCCTCTTGCCAAAAGTATTTTTTCGACCTTGCCCGTTATCAGTTCAAATGCTCTGTTCAATTCCATTTTCTCTCACTCCATAAAAATAATACATCTTATTATACTATATCTTTTTCGATTTGTCACGCATTTTTTTATTAAAAACTGTTGCGAAAATCGCTTTGTCATTGTATAATTAACACGAAGATAAAAGAAGAAAGGAATTTTTACCATGAAACTCATTACAAAAATCGTTGAGGGTGCAAAGGATATTCTCCCAAGCGACAGCTACAAATGGCAGTTCGTTGAGGATATTATGCGTAAACAGGCTATGTCTTACGGCTTTAAAGAAATAAGAACTCCTGTTTTTGAGCATACCGAGCTTTTTGAAAGAGGTGTCGGCGATACTACCGACGTTGTACAAAAAGAAATGTACACCTTCAAAACAAAAGGCGACAAGTCTATCACTCTCAAACCCGAAGGTACAGCAGGTGCGGCAAGAGCTATCCTTGAAAACGGCGTTTACAATGACGGCTATCCCATAAAAGCCTATTATATCACACCCTGCTATCGTTATGAACGTGCCCAGAAGGGCAGACAGCGTGAATTTCACCAGTTCGGCATTGAAGTCTATGGAGCAGCCTCTTACTTTGCAGATGCCGAAGTTATCTGTGCAGCTAAATCCATATTCGACAGGCTCGGTGTAAAAAACATATCCCTTGAACTCAATTCTATCGGCTGCAAGAATTGCCGTCCGAATTACCATAAGGCTCTCAAAGATTACTTTGCAAGCCACGTTGAAGAATTATGTGATACCTGCCGTTCAAGACTTGACAAAAATCCCATGAGAATACTTGACTGCAAAAGTCCCGTATGTTCCGAAATAGCCAAAAATGCCCCTGTTGTACTCGATTATCTCTGTGACGACTGCAACACACATTTTGACGGCGTTAAAAAATGCCTTGACTCTGCCAATATCGACTACACGATAAATCCCCAAATAGTAAGAGGTCTTGATTACTATACAAGGACTGTATTTGAATTTGTTTCCAATAACATCGGTGCACAAGGTACTGTATGCGGTGGCGGTCGTTATGACGGTCTTATGGAAGAGTTGGGCGGTCAGCCTACTCCTTCACTTGGCTTTGGCATGGGAATCGAAAGACTTTTGATGGTTCTTGAAGAAAACAATATCGAGATACCCAAACCGCCTGTATGTGACCTCTATGTTATAGGCTTAGGCGACAATGCCAAGATCAAGGCATTCAATATAGTCGAAGGTGTCAGAAATTCCTCTCTCATTGCAGAGGGCGATATTGTCGGCAGAAATCTCAAAAAACAAATGATGTATGCAAATAAAATAAATGCAAAATTCACTATGGTCATAGGCGACAGCGAAATCGAAAACAACAAGGCTAAACTTCGCAATATGGCTACAAAAGAGGAAACGGAAATTTCCCTTGATGACAACTTTTTCAGTGAATTTTTTGCAGTCTACACCGAAAACGAAAATAAATCTCTTTTGGATATTATAAATAAAATGTAAAGGAAGTAATCGACATGGCAGAATTTATGACAGGCTTGAAACGGACGAATTACTGCGGTGAACTCCGTGCAAGCGACATCGGCAAAGAAATCGTTGTATGCGGTTGGGTACAGCGTCAGCGTGACCTCGGACAGCTTATTTTTATAGATCTCCGTGACAGAACGGGCATTATTCAGCTTGCTTTTGACGACAAAACAGACAAAGCCGTTTTTGACAAGGCTTTCACTGTACGTTCAGAATATGTACTTTGTGCAAAGGGAATCGTCCGTGAAAGAAGTGCAAAGTCCAATAAGATCCCCACAGGCGATATTGAGATCGAAGTAAATGAACTCCGTATTCTCTCGGAATCCGAAACAACTCCTTTTGAAATAATCGACAACTGCCCCACAGCAGAATTGACAAGATTAAAATATCGTTATCTCGATTTACGCCGTCCCGAATTACAGAAAAATATAATTTTCCGTCACAAAGTCGCAAAAGTTACCCGTGACTATTTCGATGAAAACGGCTTTATCGAACTTGAAACACCCATGCTTATAAAATCCACTCCCGAAGGTGCAAGAGATTTTCTCGTGCCGTCAAGAATACATAAAGGTTCTTTCTATGCTCTCCCACAGTCTCCCCAAATGTATAAACAGCTCTGCATGGTAGCCGGCTTTGACAGATATATGCAGATCGCAAGATGTTTCCGTGATGAAGACCTCCGTGCAGACCGTCAGCCCGAATTTACTCAGATAGACCTTGAAATGTCCTTTGTTGACATGGAAGACGTTTTGCAGATAGGTGAAGGCTATATCAAAAGACTTTTCAAAGATGTAATGAATATTGATATTCCGACACCTTTCCCCAGATATACATACAATGAAGTTATGGAGCGTTTCGGCTCTGACAAACCCGATACACGTTTCGGCATGGAAATTTTCAATATCTCCGAAGAAGTCAAAAACACTGAATTTGTCGTATTCAAAAATGCCCTTGCAAACGGCGGCAGTGTTCGTGGCATTACAGCAAAAAATGCCGTCAAGACCTACACGAGAAAAGAAATAGACAAACTTGTTGAATTCGTCAAGGGTATCGGTGCAAAAGGTCTTGCATGGATCCGCTGGACTGATGACAGTATTTCATCAAGTTTTGCAAAATTCATGTCAGAAGATGAAATGCAGGCTATCCTCACAAAAGCAGGTGCAGAAAAAGGTGATGTTGTTCTTATCGTTGCAGACGGTGACGATAATACAGTTCTTTCAACTCTCGGTGCAGTTCGTACAGAATGTGCAAAGAAACTCAATATCATAAAAGACGGCTATAATTTCCTTTGGGTAGTGAAATTCCCGTTCTTTGAATACGATAAAGAAAGCGGTGAATGGCTTGCTATGCACCACCCGTTCACATCTCCCACAGATGAATGTATGGATAAACTCGACGGAAACAAGGGTGAAGTCTATGCAAAAGCCTATGATATGGTTCTCAACGGCATTGAACTTTCATCGGGCTCTATCAGAATTACAAATCCCGACTTGCAGAAAAAAATGTTTGAAATGCTCGGCTTGAGTGATGAAGAAGCCTATGAAAAATTCGGCTTCTTAATGGACGCTTTCAAATTCGGTGCACCACCTCACGGCGGTATGGGTATCGGTCTTGACAGACTTGTCATGCAGATGCTCAAAGCTCCCACTTTAAGGGATGTCGTGCTTTTCCCGAAAGTTCAGAATGCAAGCGAACCCATGACAAACGCTCCCGCAGGTGTTGATAAACAGCAGCTTGTTGACTTGGGCATTGCCGTCATCAGCGAATAATATTAAACAAGTCTGCTGAACAGTCAACTTTGTTCGGCAGACTTTTCAAAATTGGAGATATTTCTTATGGATAAAAAAATAAAGTCCGACTTTCTCAGGGGACTTTTTGACGGTATACCGATATTTTTAGGTTATCTGTCGGTATCATTCGGATTCGGTATAATGGCGGTCAGTTCGGGATTGAGTGTCTTTGAAGCCTTCATGATCTCACTGACAAACCTCACATCAGCAGGACAGGCTCAAGGAGTTGCAGTTATCGCCGCCGGCGGTACTCTTATAGAGATGGCTGTCGTACAGTTCGTCATCAATATCAGATATGCCCTAATGGGACTATCCCTTTCACAGAAACTTGACGGCAAATTCACCCTTCCTCACAGACTTCTTGCCGCTTACGGAATTACAGATGAAATATTTGCCCTCTGCTCCACAAAAGAGGATATTTTAAGACCGAACTATATGTACGGTGTCATAGTTGTATCAACTTTCGGCTGGGCACTCGGTACATTTTTGGGCGGTGCGGCAGGAACTCTCTTACCTGCAAACGTCACTTCCGCTCTCGGCATAGTCCTCTATGGAATGTTCATAGCAATAATCGTTCCGCCGTCACGCAAACAAAAAAGTGTTCTCTTTGTCGTGGGAGTTGCCGCACTTTTCAGCGTGATCTGCAAATATCTTTTGCCGTTCATATCGGGCGGATTCGCTGTTATAATCTCGGCAATAATAGCCGCTGTATTCGGTGCATTGATATTTCCTCAAAAGGACGGTGAAAATGAATGAGTATCGCCATTTATATAGCAGTAATGGCTGTTGTTACCTATCTTATTCGAGCATTGCCGTTCGCATTTTTCAGAAAAAAAATAAAATCTAAATTTATCAAAAGCTTTCTTTATTACGTTCCGTATGCGGTTTTAAGTGCCATGACGATCCCTGCCATCTTCTACAGCACAGGCAATATTTATACTTCCCTTGCAGGAACGGCAACTGCACTTGTATTAGCCTATTTCAATTTACCTTTGATAGTCGTATCACTTGCGGCGGCTCTCACAGCTTTCCTCACGGGATTTATTTTTTAATGTGAAATGAGAAATGATGAATGAAAAATTAT
Source organism: uncultured Ruminococcus sp. (assembly GCA_902800005.1). GTDB lineage: Bacteria > Bacillota > Clostridia > Oscillospirales > Acutalibacteraceae > UBA1213. The sequence goes on from CADCCP010000012.1 coordinate 11,395, forward strand.
TCCTCACTCCCCATTCCTAATTCATCATTAACGAAGGGTGGTATTTTTATGAAGAACATATTAAAAGCATTGGCGATCGCAAGTATAAGTGCTGTTTTGCTGAGTGCGTGTCATGCCAAATCCGAAAGTCAGATAGTACGATATGCAAATCAGAATTTCGGCAGTGCAGAACTTGTTTCTACTGAAAGTACCGAAAAGGACGGTAAAAAATGTACCTTGCGTGATAAACAGTACGGCTTTGAATACTACGTCAAAAGCGAAATGCACGACATTATCATTGACGGCTCGAAATTCGGCAGTACCGAAAGCACCGACAGTGATTTCAGTACACAATATTTCAATTTGCTTAAAAGCACCTGTCAGGCACAGTTTGACGAAATTGCACAACTTGACCGTGTTGAAATAAGCTATGAAGGTTACTATGATTTAATGAAAATAAAATGCACTGCCGATAAAAGCGGTTTTTTAGAAGCCGTTGAAAAGATTTCCGATATTATCATCTCTTTCGACAGCAGAAAGTATTATAAAAGCAAGCATTTCGGTGTTTACGATATGAATGATAAACGTCTGGGAGCTTACTATATACATGAGAAAAGATGGGTAGATGTTACCGATGAAGATGACGATTTCTACATAGAGAGGGCTAAAATGCTCAATAGAAATGCAAAATTTATTCGCAAGGAAAAGAAACTTTTCAAAGATACGGGTTTTGCACCCGATCAAGTACAGACATATCTCACCGATCCCGAATATACCTATGAAACACCCGTTCAATACTACTATTTCAGCGTGAACGGCAAAGAATTTTTCATAGCAGACTTTATATTAAAAGACCATTATTCCGACATTCAGCAGTACAACAACTATGACGAGGTGTTCAATTAAGTGATATACTTTACATCTGACTTGCAAGATGCCGGCGTTGATGCAAACAATATGTCAACTGTCAGTGCAGATCAAATTATTGCATTTTTCAGTGAGATATAAATATTGACAAATCAAGCCGTTTTTGCTATTATTTAAAAGGTTTTTTATAATTTTTTTGCAATTACTATTTTGATTGTGAGGGAAAAAGGTATGATAGACAAACTGAAAAAAATCCTTGAAGACGGTGAACAGAGAATCGCTCAAACTCTCTCCGAAACCGAACTTCAGGACGTAAAAGCCTCTCTTCTCGGCAAACAGAGCGTTTTTACGGAAGTTATGAAGGAAATGCCGAAACTTGATCCGAAACTCCGTCCGGAGATAGGAAAAAAAGTCAATGAGATAAAATCACGCTTTACAAGCCTTATCGACAAGCAAAGACTTGAACTTCAGCTTAAAGCGGATAAAATTGACGAAAACTTTGATATAACCGTTCCCGGAATTGCCCCTGCAAGTACGGGCGGTCTACACCCCATTACACAAATGTGCTATGACCTTAATGACGCTTTTCGCTCAATGGGATTTGAGATTTTCGAGGAAGATGACATTACAAGTGAACTCTATGCTTTTGATAAACTCAACTTCCCCCCGAATCACCCTGCAAGAGAAAGCATGGATACATATTGGCTTGAAGGTCATGACAAGGGCTGTTCATGTGATAAACTCTGCTTACGTCCTCACCTGACGGGCGGAAGTGTGCGTTATCTCCAAACTCATAAGCCCCCCTATCGTTTTGTATATCCCGGCAGAGTTTACAGAAATGAGTCCACTGACGCAAGACATGAAAGAGCTTTCTTCCAGTATGAAGCTCTTATCGTTGACAAAGAATTTACTTTTGCATCGGGTAAGGTGCTTATTAAAAGTATTCTTTCAAAAGTCTTCGGCAGAGATGTTCCCGTAAGAATGAGAGCAGGATTTTTCCCGTTCGTTGAACCGGGCTTTGAAATAGACATGGGCTGTCTGGTCTGCGGCGGAAAAGGCTGCAGCGTATGCAAACAGGTCGGTTGGATAGAAATTATGCCCGGCGGCACTCCTCATCCCAATGTACTCCGTGCAGGCGGTCTTGATCCCGATGAATATACAGGTTTCTATGTAAATATCGGTCTTGACAGACTCGTCATGATGAGATACGGCGTTGATGATGTACGTCTGTTCCACAGTGCCGATCTGAGATTCTTGGAACAGTTCAATTAAAAGGAGGGCTATTTTTTGAAAGTTTCACTTGATTGGATAAAAGAGTATGTAGAACTCCCCGAAAGCATGGATCTGACAAAACTTGCTTATGACCTTACAATGTCAACCGTTGAAGTCGAGGGAGCTGAACAGCTTGCAGATAAATTCGATAAAATAATAGTCGGCGTGATAAAAGAGGTACTTCCCCACCCGAATGCCGATAAACTCCGTGTATGCAAAACGGATATAGGAAATGAAATTCAGGACATTGTATGCGGCGGTTCAAATCTTGAAGTCGGAATGAAAGTTGCAGTAGCTTGTCCGGGTGCTATGGTAAAATGGCATGGCGAGGGCGAGCCTGTTGAAATCAAAAACACGGCTTTGCGTGGAGTACAGAGTTTCGGCATGATATGTGCCGCTGTAGAAATAGGTCTTGCAGACCTTTTCCCCGCAAACAATGACCATGAAATTGTAGATTTGTCTGCATTTGACGTGAAAGCCGGTACACCTTTGGCAGAGGCTCTTGACCTTGATGATATAATTCTTGAAATAGATAATAAATCAATGACAAACCGTCCTGATCTTTGGGGACATTACGGCATTGCAAGAGAAATTGCCGCTTTGTATGACCTGCCTTTGAAAGAGTTCCCGAAATTCGATTTAACGGACGTTCCCGCACTCACCCTTGACATTCAAGATACAGAACGCTGTCCGAGATACATGGGTACGGAAATAAACAATGTTTATGTAAAGCCCGCTCCCTATAAGATTCAGCAGAGAATTTGGAAAGTCGGTATGCGTCCGATAAATGCTCTCGTTGATATTACAAACTATGTCATGCTTGCAACGGGCAATCCTACACACGCTTTTGATGCTGATAATATAAAAGATCATATCGTTGTAAGATGTGCCGATGACGGCGAAAAACTCCTTCTCCTCAATGGCAAAGACTTAACTTTATCAACAAATGATTTGGTCATTGCCGATACGGAAAGTGCAGTCGGCTTGGCAGGTGTCATGGGCGGTGCAAAGGATTCCATTCTCCCCAAAACTCAAAGAGTTCTTCTTGAAGTCGCCAACTTCAAGGCACAATCAATAAGAGGTACTGCCCTCAGATATGACAACAGAACAGACGCTTCTTCAAGATACGAAAAAGCCATTGATCCCGAAAGATGCGATCAGGCATTTGCATTGTCTATGCAGATGTTCAAAGAAATTTACCCCGATATGCAGGTAGTCGCATACAGTGACTGCTATCCCAAAAAACTCGTTAAAAATGAAATAGACGTTTCTATGAAATGGCTTGAATGCCGTCTTGGAAAAGTCATTGCAAGGGAAGACATCGTTAAAAAACTCTCTGAACTCGGTTTTGAAGTTGCCTTTGACGGTGACAATATGCACATCACCGTTCCGACGTGGCGTTCAACAGGTGATGTTTCCATCAAAGATGACATCATGGAAGAAATTGCCAGAATGTACGGCTATGAGAATTTTGAACCGTCTCCCATTACAACGACTTTCACGGGAGCTATCAATCAGCTTGAAATAGACCTCGAAAGAAAGATAAAAGAATATCTCGCATTCAGATGTAATATGCGTGAGATATTCACATATCCTTGGATGGACGATGAGTATGTAAATGCAGTTCTCCAAAATACAGACGGCATTTTGAAGATCTCCACTCCTCCGTCACCCGATGAAAGCTATATCCGTTCATCTCTCCTGCCGAATATCGTAAAAGCCGTAAATAAGAATCTCAGATATTACATGGAATTTTCCATTTTCGAGTGTGCAAGAGTTTTCTTTGACAGGGATTATACATCTCCCTATGACGAAACAGAAAAACTGCCTTTACAGCAGAAAAATTTCGGCGGTGCGTTTGTCGGCACATATAAAAATATCACAGACCTTTTCAGAAAGTCCAAAGGTGTTCTTGAAAATATGCCGAGATACACCCACATGGACGGCTTCACATTTAAAAAATCCGATAAACCCGTATGGGCTGATGAAACTCTCTGGATGAATATTTTTGTCGGAGATCAAAAAATAGGCGATTTTGCACTCCTTTCAAAACAGATCGCTTTGCAGTGCGGTATAAAAAACAATGCCGTCATGCTCTTTGAATTCAACTATGACGTTCTCAAACCCTTCAAGTCAAGAACAAATACATTTACACATCTGCCCGAATATCCCGTAAACGATTTCGACCTGTCCATGCTCATTGATGAAAATGTCTGCTGGGCTGACATTAAAGCCACTATCCTTGAAGAAAACAAAGATAATGCATTGCTGAAATCCGTTTCATTCGTTGAGGAATACAAGGGCAAACAGATAATCAAGGGTAAAAAATCCGTCACTCTCCGCCTTGAGATAGGCTCTGACGAGAAAACACTTACATCTTCCGAATTGGAAAAGATCGGATTCGGTGTTGCAAAGTGCCTTGAAGAAAAATATCAGGCTTCCCTCAGAAACTAAAAAAATTCCCGTTGTACAGCTTTCCTGCACAACGGGATATTTTTATTTTTTCTTGGGCAGGGGTATCTGTACCCACACGATAGCCGCAAACATTATTATACAACCAAATAATTCCTGTACACTCATTCTCTCACCCAATAACAATGTTCCTGCCAACACCGCAAAAACCGATTCCAAACTCATCAGCAGTGAAGCTGCTGTCGGTTTTGTATATTTTTGTGCGACCATCTGGAGCGTATATCCTATGCCTCCGGAAACTACCCCACAGTAAAGTATAGGTATCACTGCTGAAAACACTTTTTCCCATGTAGGCGTTTCCACGATGAATGCCGCTGCTGCCGATATTACGGCTGTCGTTACAAACTGCACGAATGACAGCTTCAGCGGTTCGGCTCTCTTTGAAAAGCGGTCACAGCAAAGTATATGTCCGCTGAATAACAATGCACATACCGCTATCAATATATCGCCGTATGTAATGGAAAAATCTTCCTTTACACATAAAAGATACATTCCGACTATCCCCAAGATCACTCCGCACCATATTCTCAAAGAACTTTTTTGACGAAATATCAGTAAATTTATAACAGGTACAAGCAGAATATACAGTGATGTGATAAAACCCGCTTTTCCTGCCGATGTATAGACAATGCCCATTTGTTGTGCTATGCTCGCAAGGGAAAGAAATATTCCGCATAATATTCCTCCCAACAAAGTATCTTTTTTATTCTTTACATCATTTTTTTCTTCCTTGCGTTTCCGCAGATCAGCAGCCTTTGAAAAAAGTCCTATAAAAACTCCTGCTACTGCCATTCTTACGGCTGTGAATGTCACTGGCTCTATATGTTCCATTCCCACTCGCTGAAATACAAAAGCTGTTCCCCATATCATAGCGGTGACAACCAACAGCAGACTGCCCAAAAGCTGTTTATTCTTCATTGAAAAAATTCTCCTTTTTCATTTCCTCGAAAAAAGCCGAAAATCCCCTGAAATAAAGAGATTTTTGGCTTTTTCAAATTCATTTTTTCGTAACGTGTCCTATAAACATGGCATCACCGAAACTGAAAAATCTGTATCTTTCCTCAACAGCACTTTTATATGCATTCATCACTTTATCAAATCCTGCAAATGCCGATACCAACATTATCAATGTACTTTCGGGCAAATGAAAATTAGTTATCAAGCCGTCAAGCACTTCAAATTTGAATCCGGGATAAATAAATATATCCGTCCAACCCTCACTCGCTTTTATACAGCCCTCTTTTTTAGCGACCGTTTCCAATGTACGACAGCTTGTCGTGCCAACGGATATTACCCGTCCGCCGTTCTTTTTCGTTTCATTGATAAGTTTTGCAGTTTCTTCGGGCAATTCATAATGTTCCGAGTGCATTTTGTGATTTGTAACATCATCTACTTTGACAGGGCGGAAAGTTCCCAAGCCTACATGAAGTGTCACAAATCCTATCTTCACGCCTTTATCCCTTGCTTTCTGCAAGAGTTCTTTCGTGAAATGCAGTCCTGCCGTTGGGGCAGCCGCCGAACCCAGTTCCCTGCTGTAGACCGTCTGATAACGCTCTTTATCCTGCAATTTTTCATGTATATAAGGAGGCAAAGGCATTTGTCCGAGTTTATCGAGGTTTTCAAAAAAACTTCCCTCACATTCAAATTCCACTACTCTATTTCCGTCATCTTTCACTTCAACGACCGTTGCCGTCATCAAGCCTTCACCGAATGTGAATTTTGCACCTTCTCTTGCTTTTTTACCCGGTTTTACAAGAGTTTCCCATTTTTTATTTTCGACTTGCTTCAAAAGCAGAAATTCCACATTTGCACCCGTTCCGATTTTTTCACCGAATATCCTTGCAGGCAATACCCTTGAATCATTCAAAATAAGGCAATCTCCCTCATTGAGATAATCAAGTATATCATAAAAATGTCTGTGTTCAAGTTTTCCCGTATCAATGTCCATAACAAGTAATCTTGAACTGTCACGAGGTTCAATGGGAGTCTGAGCTATAAGTTCTTCGGGCAGGTCATAATAAAAATCGCTTGTTTTCATAAAAAATCCCTTTCCATAACAAATATCCCCCGAAACAAGTCAGGGGATATATTTTTGAATATATCAGGTGTTCTTATCTACCTGATGAAAAGTTTTGAGATTACCCGTTTTCTGACTGCGTTTTGCAAGTTCTTCCATGACTTCATCAACAGTTATTCCCTGCTGTGCCATCATAACGAACAAGTGATATATCAGATCGGATATTTCGAGAACAGTTTCTTTATTGTCACCGTTCTTTGCGGCAATTATCGTTTCCGAACATTCCTCTCCGACTTTTTTCAATATCTTGTCCAAGCCCTTTTCAAACAGATAACAGGTATAAGAACCTTCCTGTTTATTTTCTTTTCTGTCAAGTATCGTCTGATACAAGTCATACAATTCATTATTCATTATTTTTATCCTCCCAGAGTTCATTGAAAAAACATGAATGACTGCCCGTATGACAGGCTGCACCCGTCTGTTCAACTATTACAAGCAATGTATCTTTATCGCAGTCGCCCTTTATGTCAACAACTTTCTGCAAGTGACCGCTTGTCGCACCTTTATTCCAAAGTTCCTGTCTTGAACGGCTGTAAAACCATGTATAACCCGTTTCAAAGGTCTTTCTCATGGACTCCCTGTTCATGTAGGCAAGCATTAAAACTTCTCCTGTTCCCTTCTCCTGAATGATTGCAGGCAACAAGTCAGCTTTTTTGAAATAGTCCTCTATAAATTCGTACAACTCAAAAACTCCTTATCATTTCTTCTTTGAAGCGGCTTTTGCCACTTCAATAGCCCTCTTTAAATCGAGATTTCCCGTATAGATAGCCTTGCCGCTGATAGCACCGTATATATCAAGTGCCGTCAAATTCAAAATATCTTTGAGATTTGAAACGCCGCCGGAAGCTATTATATCGCACTTTACAACGGTTTTCAGTTCATCAAGCATGACAAGGTTAGGACCGGAAAGCATACCGTCCTTTGAAATATCCGTGAATATGATATACTTCACGCCTATATCTTCCATACGCTTGGCAAGCTCGATATAATTTATCTCTGAAGTATCCGTCCAACCGTCAGCCGATACCATGCCGTCAAGTGCATCTATACTTACGGCTATCTGTGAAGAATACTTTTTGACAGCCTCTTTTACAAATTCAGGCTCTCTTATAGCCGCCGAACCCAATATTACTCTGTCAATGCCGTTTTCAAGATAGAACTCTATCGACTCCATATCTCTTATACCGCCGCCGACCTCTATCTTCAGATCACAGGCTTTCCTTACACTCAATATAAGTTCACTGTTTACTCTTTTGCCGTCCTTTGCACCGTCCAAATCGACCATGTGCATGAATTCTGCTCCGGCTTTTTCAAATTCCTTTGCTGTATCAACGGCACTGTCTGCAACTTTATGTACCGTAGAGTAATCTCCCCTGTACAATCTGACACAGTTTCCGTCTTTTATATCAATAGCAGGCAATACTAACATACATATACCAACCCTTTCTTTTAAGAGTGGAGTGTTAAGAGTGGAGAGTGGAGCAATACAATCTCCACTTTACTCTCAAAATCCAAACTTTTATTATCAATAAGTGTTTCGTGAAAGAGTTCAAGTTTGCATGACTGCTCCACTCTCCACTCTCCACACTTCACACTCATAATACTCCTTTTGTTGACAAAGGCTTGTCACTGTCCGTTACTTTCACAGCAGCTTTCAGAGCGTGTGCCAATGCTTTATAGATAGCCTCTGTAATATGATGTGAATTTTTTCCGTAACAGGACTTTAAATGCAGGGTTATCCCCGAATTATAGGCAAATGCCCTCATAAATTCCTCTGTCATGCAGGTGTCATAAGTACCTATTCTTTCTTCGGAAAATTCCGCATCAAATACAAGAAACGGTCTGCCGCTTATATCCAGCGAACAGAATGCTAATGCTTCGTCCATAGGTACATAAAATGAACCGAATCTTTCTATACCGCCCTTGTCTTTGAGAGCCTTGTCAAAAGCCTTTCCTATTACAATACCCGTATCCTCAATGGTATGGTGACAGTCAACATACAAGTCCCCAACGGTTTTCACGATAAGACCGAATCCGCCGTGTACGGAAAATGCCGTCAGCATATGGTCAAAAAATCCTATTCCCGTTGATATGTCCGTTTCACCGCCGTCTAAATTCAGTTCAACGTGTATATCCGTTTCTTTGGTTTTCCTGTCTATAATTGCTGTACGCATTATTTTTCATGCCACCTTTTTTTGTGTATTGCGAATATAGTATAACTCTTTTTTTCCGATTTGTAAATGAATTTTTGAAAAAAGCCCGATTTTTAACCATTCTATCCAAAAAGTTATCTACTCATATGGACATATTTTTCTACAATGTACTTATCAATATATCTTAAAAGTTCATAGTTTTCATCAGAACTTCCTGCCGTTATCCTCAAACAATTCGGTTTAAAGTATCTTACAGCTATGCCGTTTTCCAAAAGATATTCATATAAACTCCTTGCAAAGTCCGCCTTCATGAATACAAAATTCGTGCAGGGCTTGAATATCTCAACGGGCATATCATACTGTTCTTTGATCTTCGTCAAGCCTTCATACAGCGATTTTGTATTCTTCACTATCTCTGCACATCTTTCCTGTAAAAGTTCCTTGTGCTGATAAATTATCGTGCCTATCTCCTGTGTAACGGTGTTGACGTTATAGGGGGATTTCACCGCCTGCAAAGCCCTTGTTATCTTTGCATTAGCCACCGCAAAACCTAATCTTACAGCCGCACCGCCTATTGCTTTTGATGCTGTTTTCAACACGATAAGATTATCATATTCAGCGGCTTCTTTCAATATACTCTCATTCCAGAAATCCATATAAGCCTCGTCCAAAACGACAAGTGCCTTTACACTTTTAATCAACTTTCTTGCATTTTCGGCGGTAATGCCCTGACCTGTCGGATTACACGGATTTGAAAATATCACCATATCGGCATTATTTTCATTAACTGTCTTTATCAATTCATCAACATCTATCTGCAGATCATTTGTTTTTTGATATGCAATAATCTCATTTTCCGACAATGCAGAGTAAAATCTGTACATTGAAAAATCGGGTTCTGCAACAACCACTATACTGTTTCTTTCAAGCATGGCAGATGCCAATATATAAAGCATTTCATCTGAACCATTGGTTGCCGTGACATTTTCGGGGGATATGCCGTAAAATTCCGCAAAGGCTTTTATGGGTTTTGAGGCTGTCGAATCGGGATAGCGATTGAACGGCAAAACATCAATTATATCCTTTATTTCCTGTTTTATTTCATCAGGCATATTATAGAAACTTTCATTTGCATCAAGTCTTATTCTGTAAGTGCCTTTTATTGGCTCATAAGGCTCTAAATCCCTTACTTTTCCGCACAATTCATACATATTTTCTTTTCTCCCTTCGGGCAAAAACGGGCAAAGAATATTTTCTCTGCCCTCTATTGCAAATTATTAATTGTTTTCAAATCTTACACTTATGGAATTTGCGTGAGCGGTCAAGCCCTCTGTTTCCGCAAATCTCATAATATCTTCCTTATCTTTGTCAAGGGCATTTTCGGTATAGTAAATGAAACTTGACTTCTTCACGAAGCTGTCAACGGAAAGCGGCGAAAAGAATCTTGCCGTACCGCTTGTCGGTAAAACGTGGTTGGGACCTGCAAAGTAATCTCCCAACGGTTCGGGGGAATAATTGCCCAAAAATACCGAACCTGCATTATCCAATTTACCTATATATTCAAGAGGATCTTCACAGCAAACTTCAAGGTGTTCGGGGGCAAGGGCGTTTGCAAGTTCAACAGCTTTATCCATTGTATCACATACAATAATAACTCCGTAATTCGTCAGAGATGTTTCAATAATATCTCTCCTTGAAAGCATTTGAACTTGTCTTTCAATTTGAGAAACTGTTTCCTCAGCAAAACTTTCAGAAGTCGTTATCATTATTGCAGAAGCAAGTTTATCATGTTCAGCCTGTGACATGAGGTCTGCCGCAAGAAATTTCGGATTTGCACTTTCATCTGCCAATACAAGTATTTCACTCGGTCCTGCTATCATGTCTATATCTACATTTCCGTAAAGCAACTTTTTCGCCGTTGCAACAAAGATATTTCCGGGACCTACGATTTTATCAACTTTCGGAACGCTTTCAGTGCCATAGGCAAGTGCTGCTATCGCCTGTGCACCACCCATTAAAAATACCCTGTCAACGCCTGCAATAGCTGCCGCTGCCATGATATTCGGATTAGGCTTACCGTCTTTCATGGGGGGAGTTACCATTATAATTTCCTTGACACCTGCAATTTTGGCAGGAATGGCATTCATCAATACAGATGACGGATAAGCTGCTGTACCACCCGGAACATACAGACCTACTCTTGCAAGACCTCTCACACGCTGTCCCATGATAACACCGTTATCCTTTGTTGTAAGCCAACTTTGCTGTTTCTGACGGCTGTGGAAATCTCTTATATTATCGGCGGCTTTCTTTAAAGTCACGATAAATTCGGGTTCACACTCGGCAACTGCCGCCGTTATCTCATCTTTCGATACTTCAAAACATTCGGGTGCTTTACCGTCAAATTTTATCGTGTATTCCCTGACGGCTTTATCTCCGTTTTCACGGACATTATTTATTATCTCCGTAACGACTGCCGTTACATCATTATTTGTATTTCTGCTTCTTTCCTCTATCTTTGCAAGAAATTCAACTTCATTTTTTCCGTCTGCTTTTATAATGTTTATCACTGTGATTTCTTCCTTTCTTCGTCCATTTTATTTGCAAGAGTCTCTATCTCTTTTTTTCTCAATTTAAGGCTTGCCGTATTTGCAATAAGCCTTGCAGAAATAGGTGCTACGTTATCTTCAATTATGACAAGACCGTTTTCTTTTAATGTAGAGCCTGTTTCAACTATATCAACGATAGCATCGGACAATCCCAAAAGCGGTGCAAGTTCAACAGAACCCTCTATTTTTATTATTCTTATATCCATGCCCTTACCTTCAAAGAAATGTCGGGTAACATTCGGATATTTCGTAGCGATAGTCTTTTCATTGTAGCCTGCAAAAAAATCCTTGCCCGCCTTTCCCGCAAGGGCAAAACGGCATTTACCGAAACCCAGATCAAGTATTTCATAAAAACTTCTGCCGTTTTCCATGATGGTATCCTTACCGACTACGCCTAAATCACATACCCCGTTTTCAACGTAAGTAATGACATCTGCCGCCTTTGCAAGCACAACTTCAATTTCACCGTTCCCGATAGGCAATATCAAACGTCTGCCCTTTTCCCTGACTGCTGTACAGTCATAACCTGCACTTTCCAATAATGCTACTGTATCTTTTTCAAGTCTGCCTTTTGTCAAAGCTATTCTTAATGGTTTCATACATTGATACTCCTTATTTCTTCACCGACTATCACCAATTTCTTTATACCCCTTGTTTTTGCATAAGCAAGGGCTTCTTCTTCAGTTTCAAAAACACTGTTTTCACCTAAGATATGTGCCTGTGCAAGATTTGACGTATATTTTATAGCCTCAACTTCATAGCCCTTTTCACTATGCACGAGAATATCGGGATTATTTCCTGTAGGGATATTTCCTCTCTTTAACATAACTCTTGCAAGGTCATCTACATTTATACCGAATCCGATAGCCGCCGACGGTGCATCAAAGTTACTCAGAAGATCATCATATCTGCCGCCGATAAGAACAGGCTCTCCCGAACCCATTACATAACCGCTGAAAACGATATTGCTGTAATAGTCGTTTCTCTGGACAAGTCCCAAATCTATAATCAGTCTGTCACCGAGATTATAAAGCGACAAGTCGTTATAAATTTCACGGACATATTCAAGAGTTGCAAGTGCTTCTTTGTCATCACATAAACTGTATGCTTCATCAAGCACATCTATTCCGCCGAACAATGCAGGCAATTTTCTGATGATATTAACATATTGGGTTTGCTCAAGTCTGTCAAGAACCGTATTCAATGCGGAATAGTTCTTTGACTCTATGTAAAATCTTATTTCCTCACGTTCCTCGTCATTGACAGGCAATTTCTTTGCAAGCGACTTGAAAAATTCCGCATGACCTATTTCGATCCTGAAATCGGGTACGCATTTTGACAAGGCTTCAATAGCCGTTGTAATAACTTCAAGGTCTGCCCTTTTACCCTTTGCACCGATAAGTTCAACGCCCGTTTCCATGACTTCATTACTTCTGCCCGTCAATCCCAAGTTATTCCTGTAAACTCTCTGATTATAATAAAGTCTTATCGGCTGCTGCATATTCTTCAATCTCGTTGATACCATTCTGGCTATCGGTAAAGTTGAATCAGGTCGCATTACCATCAATCTGCCTTTGGAGTCACTCATTTTATACATATTTTCCATCGGTATGCCCGAAAGTTCCTCTGTGAAAACTTCGTAAAACTCTATACACGGAGTAAGCACTTCATGGAATCCCCTATGTGAAAAAACCTTTCCCAATATACTTGATACTGTTCTGTTTGCAAGACATTCTTCAAATAAAAGGTCTTTCGTACCCTCAGGGGTTATCTTTGAATAATTCTTCATATCTCCCTTTCCTTTCCAAACACTTTATCGTAGTAAAGTAGTAACATAATAACACATTAGCATGATTTTGTCAATAGCTTTTCGTACTAAAAAATTATACTATTTCACAAAATATTTGTCAATGAAATTTAAGTCGGCTATTGACTTTTGACATATATTATTGTAAAATGAAAATGCTTTTCAAATTCGGAGAGGAGTTTTTTTTCATGTCAAACGGCTATAAGACCAAACAAAAAGATGCTGTACTGAAATACATGATAGATCATAAAGACACTCATGTCACGGTCAATCAGATCAGTGACAATTTCGCACAGCATGGAACGCCTGTCGGAGTTACGACTATTTACAGACATCTTGAAAAACTGCTTGAAGAGGGCTTTATCAGAAAATACACTGTTGACGGTGCATCAGGTGCCTGCTTCCAATATGCAGAAGATCAGCAGTGCCGTGAACATTTTCATTTGATGTGCGAGAAATGCGGCTGTCTGATACATCTGGAGTGTTCGCATTTATCGGAGCTTGCCGAGCATATCTTTTACGAACACGGCTTTCAGATCAACCCGTTCAGAACGGTCTTTTACGGCAAATGCAAAAAATGCACAGATAACGAAAAAAATCAGGAGGAAAAATAATGAAACGGATAATTTCTGCAATTCTCTGTATGACGGCGATATTATGCTTGTTCTGTTCATGCGAAAAAGAAGATATAAAAAAAGATGACGGCAAACTTAATATCGTTACAACGATATTTCCGCCTTATGACTTTGCAAAGAACGTGGGCGGTGAGTATGTAAATGTATCCATGCTGTTAAAGCCGGGTATGGAAAGTCACAGTTACGATCCCACTCCGCAGGATATTATAAAAATTCAGGAATGTGACTTGTTCATCTATACGGGTGGAGAGTCTGATGAATGGGTGAAGGACATTCTGGAATCGAGTGAAAGGAAACCTAAAAAAACTCTTGCCATGATGGACGTATGCGAAACTGTCAGGGAAGAAACAGTTGAGGGCATGGAAAAAGATGAAGATGACGGTGATGAGATAGAATATGATGAACACGTTTGGACATCTCCGAAAAATGCCGTACACATAGCCGCTGCCATCGACTTGGCATTGGAAGAACTCGATAAAAGTCATACGGTCGAATTTGCAAAAAACACTTTGGAATATAATGATAAACTTTCACAGCTTGACGGTTCTTTCCGTGAAATTGCCGACAATGCCAAAAGAAAAACTCTTGTATTCGGTGACAGATTCCCTTTCAGATATTTTGCAGATGAATACGGATTGAAATATTATGCGGCTTTTCCGGGCTGTTCATCGGAGACCGAACCGAGTCCGAGTACAGTTTCATTTCTCATTGACAAGGTAAATGCAGAAAAAATACCTGTTGTATTCTCGATAGAATTCTCCAACGGCAAGGTCGCCGACACGATATGCGAAAGTACAGGAGCGAAAAAACTGACTTTCCATTCCTGCCACAACGTCACACAGGAACAATTCAGCAGCGGTGTCAGTTATCTGTCACTCATGCAGGACAATGTAAAGGCTCTCAAGGAGGCTCTTGATTAAATGGCTCTCATCAAATGTGAAAACGTATCGTTCTCATATGAGAATACAAGTGTTATCAAAAATCTGAATTTTGAAGTAAATCAAGGCGATTATCTCTGTATCGTAGGCGAAAACGGTTCGGGCAAAAGTACACTTATCAAAGGTATTCTGGGCTTAAAGTCGGCGGCTGACGGGAAGATCACTCGTGGGGACGGTCTCAAAGCAAGTGAAACAGGCTATCTGCCTCAGCAGACTCCCGCTCAAAAAGATTTCCCTGCAAGTGTATATGAAGTCGTACTTTCGGGAAGACTTAACAGTAAAGGATTGAAACCTTTCTACTCAAAAACAGATAAACAAATTGCTCGTGACAATATGAAACGTCTTAATATCGACCACCTTGAAAAAAGAAGTTATCGTGATCTGTCGGGCGGTCAGCAACAAAGAGTTTTGCTTGCAAGGGCATTGTGTGCAAGCAAAAAAATTCTTCTGCTTGACGAACCTGTGACAGGGCTTGATCCAATTGTCACGGAAGATATGTACCGACTTATTGACGAACTCAATAAAAAGGAAAACATTACTATCATAATGGTTTCACATGACATAAAATCATCTGTCAGATATGCAACACATATTTTGCATCTCAACGGCGATAAAACTTTTTTCGGCACAACTGACGATTATATCAAAAGTCCTGTCGGTAAATACTTCTTTTCGGAGGATGTACAAAATGTTTGATCAGATCATTACAATGTTCTCTTACGAATTTTTCAGGCGTGCCGTGATAGGCGGCTCACTGATAGCACTTTGTGCGGCATTGTTGGGAGTGAGCCTTGTTTTAAAGAGATATTCCATGATAGGTGACGGCTTATCCCATGTAGGCTTCGGTGCATTGGCGATCGCTGCTGCCGTGAACGCTGCCGCTCCACTGGAATTTGCCGTTCCAATAGTTGTTATCGCTGCCTTTTTCCTCCTACGCATAAGCGAAAACAGCAGGATCAAAGGTGACTCCGCCATTGCCATCATTTCTACAGCCTCTCTTGCTATAGGTATAACTGTCGCCACCATGACAACGGGAATGAACACTGATATAAACAGCTACCTTTTCGGCAGTATCATAGCCATGTCTCAAAAAGACATTACTATCTGTATTGCACTCTCGGCGATCGTAATCATCATGTACATATTCTTCTATAACAAGATCTTTGCAGTCACCTTTGATGAGAGCTTTGCAAAGGCTACAGGTACTAAAGCAGGCATCTACAACATGATCATTGCCTTCCTTACCGCTCTCACCATCACTGTCGGCATGAAAATGATGGGTTCTCTGCTCATATCAAGCCTTATCATCTTCCCCGCCATCACCTCCATGCGTATATGCAGGCGATTCAAAACAGTCGTGATATGCTCCGC
Source organism: uncultured Ruminococcus sp. (assembly GCA_902800005.1). Classification (GTDB taxonomy): domain Bacteria; phylum Bacillota; class Clostridia; order Oscillospirales; family Acutalibacteraceae; genus UBA1213. Next base: position 27,575 of record CADCCP010000012.1, read on the forward strand.
TGTCATATCTGTGCTTTGCAGTATATCCGGACTTATCCTCTCCTACCTATACAACACTCCTACAGGTGCAAGTATCGTGATAACAAATGTCTGTCTTCTTATCGTATTCTCCCTCATCGGAACTGTCTCAGACAGGGCAAATGCACGAAAATTCTCAAAATAAAAATATTTTTATTTATAAGTATCTAAAGGGATTTATTGTCACATTCACAAAAGTGTCGTAATTTTACGAAAAAATTTGCAATTATGCCTTGTTTTTATCAAATAGATGTGGTAAAATATTTTAGAGATGTGGTAATATTTTGGACTTATCACATACACTGTACTCTTTTTATACAAAACAGGGTGCGGGCAAAACATTTTTATATTTTAAGGGGGTAATTTCTATGTTCTGGGAAAGATTTTACAATCTCTGCCTTCGCAACGGCAAAAGACCTAATCCCGTTGGAAAAGAGATCGGACTCTCATCCGGAATCATAAGCAAATGGAAAAACGGTGGTATCCCTAACGGCGAGACTCTCATGAAGTTAGCCAGATACTTCGGCGTTTCCACAGACTATCTGCTCGGATTGAGCCCATATATCCAGATCAACGGTGAACTTGTTGCGATGGAATATACCGATCTTGAACTCAAAAAACAGATAGCAGAAAACAGTGAAAAACTGAACAACAAGGGACTTTCCAAATTAGCTGAATATTCAAAAGACCTTGTAAGCTCAGGCAACTATCCAACCGAGGAATGATTCTTTTTCCCATTTGTTTTTATCGATTGTTTTAAAAAAAACACGACCGACTTTGCGTTTTTTGCAAAGCCGGTCGTTGTATTTTGTCAATTCGTAACTTTCAGATCAAAGTATTTCTTTACTATAGTTCCTGTGCTGTCCTTGACTTTGATGCATACTTTATATGCTGTTGCTTTCATGGGAGTGAATACGACACTGTTATTTGATTTGAAGCCCTGCTTGGTAGTCCATTTCTCGTCACTTGTCTTTTTGACATACACTGCATAAGTATAGGGGGACTTACCACCTGTGGCAGAACACTTTGCCGTAACTTTCGCACCGAGTTTTACACTCGTCGAAGAGAGCGTTGAAGTATTCTTCAAGCCTGCATCTTTTACCGTCAGATCAAAATATTTCTTTACGATAGTGCCTGCACCGTCCTTGACCTTCACACAAACTTTATATGTCGTTGCTTTCGTAGTCGTGAACACTACACTGCTGTTTGAATCAAAATTCTGCTTGATCGTCCATTTTTCATCACTTGTCTTTTTGACATACACTGCATAAGTATAGGGAGCTTTTCCGCCTGAAGCAGAACATATTGCTGTGACCTTACTGCCGAGATTTATCGTTGTTGCAGACAGAGTTGAATTATTCATCAATTCATTTGAATTTGTCACCGTCACCTTTGTAACAGCCGTTATATCCGAATTACTGTCAACGCCGTTTACCGCTATTATAAATGTACCCGTCTTTGTAGGTGTCCATGTGAATGTATTTGATGTTGAAGCCGCTTTTGTCTTGCCGTCAGAGGTCGTGAATGAATATTTCACCGTACCCGAATTATTGGCAGCCTTTGCGGTGAAAGTAACAGTTTGATTTACACCGACTTTCGTTGCAGACGGTGTAAGTGTCAGCGAAAGCGAACTTGAAGAACTCGGCAAAGTTCCCAATGCACCATTTGTAAACAGTTTTTTCTCTGTTGCCTTCATGGAAAGTCCCGAACCTGTCGGATACTGCACACCGCTGCCGTTATTGAAGATGATCTGTACATTTCCCGTGAACTTGCTCGGAAATTCATATGTCCAGAAGTCGCCGCCCTCATCTGTCATGGCTTCACCGGGCCAGCTTGCATTATTTATAACGCTGCTTCCGCTCTCGTCATATACATAACAATTCACTTTTGCCCACTTGTATGTGGAGTTGTCAAATACAACTCCGCCTTTGTTCAAAGTCGGGTAGCCTGAACGGGGAGCTTTCTTTGAATAAATATAACTCCTTGTCTTTGAAGTGCCGTCAGCCGCCGTTGCCGTAACCGTCAATGTAACATCGCTGCCTGTTGCCGTCAATGCACCTACGGAAATGGTCTTTGAAGTGCCTGTAAATGTACCCGAAACTCCCTCGGAAGTCGTGTATTTAACACTCTTTGCACCCTCTGCCGTTATTGTTACGCTTGTTGTATTCGTAATAAAAACATTCTTTTCATCAGCCGTTTTCGCACTCACTCTCAGAACTGTCGGCTGTTCGGGATCGACTGTGCCGTAATTGACTTTCGGATTATAGACAACTGCAATACCGTCCTTATTCTTTATCGTACCCGTTATTTTTCCGCCCGATACGGTGAATTTCTCACCTGTGACCTGATCGTAATAAGTGCCGTCAGTCATGCCTATGCTCAGCGAAACAGAGCCTGCACCGTCCCCACGAACTATGACTACACCCGTCTTGCCACGCATATTATATACGGTATTTCCAGAACTGCCCAATTTTTCGCTCTGTCCGACAAAGAAGTTTCTGAACCTGTTAGCCGCCACGACTGCCGGATCAGCCCATGTCAAAGTACCAACATCACCTAATTGTGTCTGCTCGCCTCCGACATTTTCAAGAATAGTTGCATAAGATTGTCTTGATTTTGAAACATCTCCTGCAAGAATATCTTTTGAATAGTACGGTCTTGCAAAGAACAAGCCTGTTGCATCTTTCCTTGAAGCTAAAATCGCCCAAGTCTTTTTAATATCCGAGTCATTTGCATCGTATGACGAACCGCCGCCCATGTATGTATCATGGGATTCCGCCCACATTACAGCATGGTCTGCTTTTCCGTGAATATATCCGCAATAGCCCGAAGTCGCCAATGCACTTACCTGTCCATGCACAACGCTGTTTCTCAGATTGTCGCTTGTGGAATTGTCCGTCAATGACATTTTGCTTAAATAATAATTCTCTGCATTTGTGTCATCTATCCTGTTGAGGACTTCACCGTAGAAATAAATTCCGTCATAGCCGTTTTTCTGTTTGTAGTAAGCCCTCGCACCGTCAAGAACAACGTCCCAGAAATTGCTTGCAAAGGCGGAATTGTCTCTTGGAGTTTCAATGTGCTTTGCAGCGTCAAACCTGAAACCGTCCGCACCGCAGTCTATGCACTCTTTCAGCAAGCCCAATACCATTTGCTGAACTTTTGAATCTCCCGTATTCAAATCGGGCATACCCATGTTACCCTGTGTAACGTCAAATCTGCCGTCACTTGAATGTGTCCATGAAGTGCTGATATGCCAGTAAGACGGGTCTGTCAGCATATCTTTTTTCCAGAACTCTCCGACTTGCGGCGAAATATCCGCCATGACTGCCTTTTGCTGTTCGGCAAGACTTGCACTCTTGTCGGCAATTTTATAGCCCTGAATATTGCCCATGTGATTGGCTACTATATCAACTATGACTTTTACGCCGTATTTTTCGGCTTCCGCACACATCTCTTTAAATTCCTGTTTATTGCCATACCATGTGTAGCCGTTGTCGCATATAGAGAATGTTACAGGCTGATAGGCTTTCCACCAGTTGCCTTCATAACCGCCCGTACCGTCGGGTATGCCCACATTTCCGTATGCAACGCCCTCCCAGTAATAATCTTTAGGCTGCTGAACAGGCGAAGTCTGTACAGATGTGTAACCTGCCGCAGCAATGTCTTTCATGTACTTCTTGATGTTCTTGTACGACCAGTTCCAACAGTGCAGGATAACTCCCTGTTGGGAAGTCTGTGCAAGTCCGTAGTCTGTTCTTTCGGCGGCATCTGCATTGATCGACACAGCACCCATGCCCGCAACGGCTGTTCCAATGATAGCACCTGCAAGACCGATCGATAAAATTTTCCTTGCCAATTTTGACCTCATTTAAAACATCTCCCTTAAAAATTTATCTGAATTAATTTTACAACAATAAGACTATTTTGTAAATAATGAATATCTACAAAAAATTTCCCATGCAGCACTCGACCGCATGGGAATTTTTATCAATGTTTGCAATGACATCTGTTACTGCATGAAGCACAACTGCTTGAACAAGCAGGTACTTTTCTTCTGCTTTTAACACTCACTATCACAGCCGCAACGATCGCCAAAAGCAATACAGCTATGACGATAATGTCTGCAATACTCATAATCTCGCCTCACATTCCGCACAACATACATATATAATAAGCTGCCGCCGATACAGCATACGCCACCGCACACTGCCATACTATCAATGCAGCCGCCCATTTCCTGCCCAATTCTCTTTTCACGGATGCTATCGCTGCAACACACGGTGTATACAACAAGCTGAATACCATCAGTGAAACTGCCGTCAATGATGACATCACCATCGTGATACCATCTCCGTAAAGGACTTCCATAGTTGCAACAACACTTTCCTTTGCCATGAAGCCGCTGACAAGAGATGTTATTATCCTCCAGTCACCCATGCCTACGGGTGCAAACAGCGGTGCAAAAAATCCCGATATTATTGCAAGGATACTGTCCTGAGAGTTTTTGACCAAGTTGAAGTGTATGTCAAAGTTCTGCAAGAACCATACAACTACCGTTGCAAGAAATATTACTGTAAAAGCCCTTTGCAGAAAGTCCTTTGCCTTGTCCCACAGCAAGTGC
>CADCCP010000013.1:0-29607 GCA_902800005.1 uncultured Ruminococcus sp.
TTAGTGAAAAAATATCTCTAATTTAATTTTTTAGTCCGAATTATTACCCATGCAAGTTCAAAAAAATGGCTTAAAATCGTTGCTTTTTGATAAGTCAAATTTTGACAGCATGGCTTTTGTGTGCTATAATATATACATACTAATTAGTAAAGACAAATGCACTGCAGTGCTTATGTAAGTTAAGAGAGACCATTGACCGAAAGGATAAAGGTGAAACTTATATGAGCAGAAAAGTAAAATTCTACAGACGTATCCGTGATCTTCGTGAAGACAGCGACATGACACAGGCTCAGGCAGCTAAAAAATTTCACTTGGATCTCAATACTTATGCCCGTTATGAAAGAGGAGAAGCACGTGTTCCTGCGGAAGTGATAGCAAAACTTGCCGGATATTATGAAGTGACGACTGACTACATACTCGAACTCACCAATAAAAAAAGATGATTTCTCTATCCCGACATACAATTTTGTGTGTCGATTTTTTTGTTTTTTAGAGAGAAAAATGCTCACGAACACACCAGAGTGTTTTTTACAACATAATATTGTGTTTTTTTGGCGATTTCGGGAAAATTTGTTGTAAAATGTAAAAAGAAGATGGGAGTGATGACTTATGAGGAACAAGCAGGAATTTTCACGTTTGCGTGAAGTCCGTGAAGACAGGGATTACACACAAAAAGAAATTGCCGAATATCTCAATATGCAAACAACTCAATATCAGCGATATGAACGAGGTGAAAGCACAGTTCCGGCAGATGTGATAGTTGCCCTTGCAAAGCTGTATGAAGTAAGTACGGACTACTTGCTTGAATTGTCGGATAACGGCGGAATGTTACGGCAAAAGAAAAAACCGTCAGCAAAATGCTGACGGTTATGTTTTTAGAGTTTGGCTGTTTCAGATAGTTTCACCAATTATGTGGTTGGAAATTTTTTACTGTGAATTGTGCTTGACACGTACTTGTAATTGTGATAACATTAAGAAAATAAAATTTAAGGAGTGTTTTTATTATGTTATGTCCCGTATGCGGTAAAGAATTACCGGAAAATGCAGTTTTATGTTGCGAGTGCGGATATAAACTTGACGACACCCAAAGTACTGCCGAAACAGCGGCATTCAAACCTCAAAAAAAATCTCATAAAAAAGCGATTATTATTACATCGGTTGCGGTGGCAGGAGCAGTTGCAGTAGGTGTACCTGTTTTTCTTGCCGTCAGGAACAATGCCGAAAAGCAGTATATCAAAGATAACCCTACAAAGTATCTTGCAGACTCCGTAACGAGATATTTGGACTATGCCGAAAAAGACAATGGTGCTTATAATTTTGCCAAAGGGATATATAAGTCAGGCGGTCTTAAATTCACTTTTAACGACCAAAGTACCGATATTTCCGCATATGCAGGATACGACTCCGACAAAAAACAGGTTTATTTGGATGCTTCCGGAAAAATCTCCATATTGGGTTCGGAACAGAATATAAATTTAAAGTCCTATGTCGATACAGACTCGTTCAATATTGATTACGATTATATGGATACAAAAGGCAGTTATTTCATTGATTTCCAGAATCTCAAAAGTGATTTTGCAGGCTCTGTATTCGCCGACAAAGACAGCTCTCTTTACAATGCGGAGTTTGAAAAAATGATAAATGATTTTGACAAGTCCTATGGGGTAATTAAGGACGACAGTCAGATGAAACAGGATTTTGAAGACACCGTTTCCAATATATGCAAGAGTTTTGAAAAAAATGGTCACGTTGGACTCCAAAACAAAAAAGTAACTGTTGCTCAAAAAGAGTATTCCGCTGATGTGATAACATACAATTTCAATTCGGATGATCTGGGCGGTTTGCTTGATGAATGTAAAAACTATTTAGTAGATTATATCCGTAAATACAAGGACAGCCTTTTCAGTACGTATGATGAAGTGAGTTCGGGGGATATTGAAGAACAGTTCAATTCTTCCGTGAACTCCATGAAAAACTCCATTCCTCAGGATATTACAATAAAGTTTGAATTTTGCATTCTCCCCGACAGCCGACAGATGTTAAAAGCCGAATATACCCAAACCGAAAGCGGAAATATCGGTACAATATCCCTTGAACTTCCCCCCGATTCCGAAACGGTTTTTGATTTCAGAGTGTCAAGTTCGGGCGAAAAATACAGAAATTCAAACGGCAATACTGTTCTTACCAAAACTTCCTCTGATGATACCATTACATACAAGCTGACAAACAGCAGTTCCGACGATCCTGCACCCCGTTCTCTTACTTTTGAATACAACAAGAAAACTTCCAAAATGAAAGTAACACAATATTTGGGTGAAGATCATGAGGAGTTTGAAAATATTTCTCTGAGCGGTCTGTTTTCTGACAGGTATGTTCTCGGACAGAACTTTACAACCGAATTTAACTTTGCTTGTACAGGCGATAAATTTTCCATAGGTGAGGGTAACTGGAATCTCGAGCTTTCAGCCACTCCGGATATAAAGCCTTTCAAAGCTGATAAAAACTTCTTAAAGCTTACTCAAGAGGAATTGCAGTCAATGTTCTCCGGCAGTTTGGGCGTTGGCGGCATTATCCAAAATGCCGATAAAGCACAAAAACAAACTAATGCAGCGGTACTTGACGGTATGTGCAAAAGACTTTATGCGGGTACTGTGGCGGGTTCTCTGAACTCCAACACATCATCGTCAGAAGTCGGCAGCCTTGACATTAGCAAACTTCCTTCACCGAATGCAACTACTGCCGAAAGGCGTAAAATTGCCGATAGTCTGACAATTCAGGATGCCATAGATTACGGCAATCTTGAAGCAACATTTGAAAACGAATCGCCTTATGACTACGGTTACAGCATTAAAGACGGCACTATCATATATTTTGATGAAAATACAGACTATGAAAATTATGATTTTTTGGTTGGTTTCGATTATGTAACGCTTGGCGAACTTTACCATAATTAAACTTGTAAAAAAACTGCATTACTGTTATTCTAAAAAACAGTAATGCAGTCTTTTTTTATTGCAATTTGTTCAGAGCTTTGCAAGTTCTTCCATGACAAGTTTATTGACTTCGGCGGGATCACACTTGCCTTTCATCTCTTTCATGACAAAGCCTACTATCGCTCCCATAGCCTTTTTCTTACCGGCTTTCATGTCTGCAACGGCTTTCGGATTGGCGGCAACAGCCTTTTTAACCATTTCAGCCAATGCACCTGTATCGGTTTTTATTATCAGATTGTTCTTTTCGGCATATTCAACGGGATTTACATTTTCTTTGAAAACGTGTTCAAAGACCTGTTTTGCAATGGTATTGTTGATTTTCTTTTCATCAAGGAGTTTGATGAGTGAGGCAAGATTTTTTCCGCTGAAAGAAATATCCGCAATATCTGTTTCAAAGTCCTTTGCAAGTCGGAGAGTTTCACCGATTATCCAGTTAGAAACTTTTTTCGGATCTGCACCTGAATTAACGCCGTCCTCAAATATATTTGCCAATTCTTTATATTCCGTTATCAAGCCTATGTCATATTCGGGTATGCCGTATTCACGGGCATATCTTTCTTTTTTCTCGTCACGAAGTTCAGGCTGGCTTGCCTTTATCCTTGCAAGCCATTCATCATCTATTATAAGCGGTACAAGGTCGGGATCGGGGAAATATCTGTAATCCTGTGCATCTTCCTTTGAACGCATTGTATATGAATAACCCTTGTCATCGTCCCAGCGTCTTGTTTCCTGTACGACTTTTTCGCCTGCATCAAGAATATCAGCCTGTCTTTCAAACTCGTTTTCGATACATCTCTTTATAGCCTTGAAAGAATTAAGATTTTTTGTTTCGGTTCTTGTACCGAGTTTTTCAGTGCCTTTCTCTCTCAAAGACATATTAACGTCAACACGCATTGAACCCTCGTTTAATTTACAGTCGGAAGCGTTCAGATACTGCACGGTAAGACGGAGTTTATCGAGATATGCAAGAACTTCATCAGCGGAACGCATATCGGGTTCTGAAACTATCTCTACAAGCGGTACTCCCGAACGGTTGAAGTCAACGTATGTTTCACCCGTGAAGGTGTTGTGGATAAGTTTACCTGCATCTTCTTCCATATGCATTTCATGTATACGGACGAATTTTTTACCGTTTTCCGTTTCTATCTCAATTTTACCGTCACGGCATATGGGATAGTAAAGCTGTGAGATTTGGTAATTCTGGGGATTATCGGGATAGAAATAATTTTTTCTGTCAAATTTACTGTTTCTTGTAATGTTGCAGTTGGTGGCAAGACCTATTGAGATAGCCTTGTCAACGACAGCCCTGTTGAGTACGGGGAGTGAACCCGGCATTCCCGAACATACGGGGCATACATTTATATTGGGACTTCCGCCGAAAGCTGTCGAACAGCCGCAGAAAATTTTAGTTTTTGTATTGAGTTCAACGTGAACTTCCAGACCGATAACGGCTTCATATTCTTTACTCATGTTTATCACCTCATTCATACATAGGGGAATGTCTTAAATTTTCTTTGAAACTCTGTTCAAATGTATAAGCGGCTTTTATGGCGGTTTTTTCATTGAAAGTCTGTGCCATGAGCTGCAAGCCTATCGGCAAGCCGTCTTTGTCATATCCGCAAGGCAAGGATACAGCAGGTATGCCCGTGAGATTTATAGAAACCGTGTAGACATCTCCGAGATACATTTTAATAGGGTCACTCAACGATTCACCTATTTTTAAAGCCGTAGTCGGTGCAACGGGACTTAATATTATATCATATTTTTCAAATGCACTGTCAAAAGCCTGTTTGATGAGGGCTTTTACTCTCAATGCCTTTACATAGTAAGCATCAAAATATCCCGATGAAAGCACGAATGAACCTAACATTATCCTTCTCTTGACTTCATCACCGAATCCCTCTGAACGTGTCTTTTTATACATATCGTTAAGGTCGGTGAATTTGGGAGTTCTGTAACCGTATTTTACACCGTCAAATCTTTCGAGGTTTGATGAAGCCTCTGCACAGGCGATTATATAATATGCAGGAATGGCATATTTGACCATGCCTAAATCAAAGTATTCGACTTCCGCACCGAGTTCACGGAATTTTTCCGCAGCGGCAAGTACATTTGTCTTGACATCTTCGTCTATGCCGTCAAGGAAATAGTCTTTCGGTACGCCTATTTTCATGCCTTTGACATTGTTTTCCAATGATGACGTGAAATCGGTGTCATCTCTGTCGGCAGAAGTGGAGTCTTTGCAGTCATGTCCCGAAATTATTTCAAGAATTGCCGCACAGTCTGTAATATCCTTTGCCATAGGACCTATCTGATCGAGAGATGAACCGTAGGCGATCTGACCGTAACGTGAAACTCTGCCGTAAGTGGGTTTAATGCCTGTGATACCGCAGAATGAAGCAGGCTGACGGATAGAACCGCCCGTATCCGTACCCAACGCAGCGGCACATGAATTTGCAGCCACAGCCGCCGCCGAACCGCCTGATGAACCGCCCGGAACTCTGTTTAAATCCCAAGGATTTTTAGTTGCACCGAAATATGAAGATTCCGTTGTACTTCCCATAGCAAATTCGTCCATGTTAGTCTTTCCGAGAACGACAACACCCGCATTGAGAAGATTTTCAACAGCGGTACTTGTATAAGTCGGGTAGAAGTTACCGAGAATTTTTGAACCGCATGAAGTGAGAGTGTCTTTCATGCAGAGAACGTCTTTTATTGCCATAGGTACGCCCATGAGATTTGACCAGATCTCGCCGTCAGCGATTTTTTTATCTATAAAATCTGCTCTTTCCAAAGCCTTTTCTGCCATGACCGTTATGTAGGCATTGATACTTTTTTCTGTATTTTCTATTTGTTCGAGATAGGCTTTTGTTGCCTGAACGGACGTTATTTCTTTATCGGCAATTTTCCTACCGAGTTCAACGGCAGTTAAATTTCTTATTTCCTTTGAAGAATACACAAAATCACCTCATTAAAAAGTTTTGGGTACAATGTAGCTGTCCTCGGACTTGTCGGGGGCATTCAAAAGCATATTGTCACGGTCATTACTGTTTGTCACAACGTCATCTCTGAGAACATTCGCAACAGGGAAACAATGGCTCATAGGTTCGACATTTGAAGTATCGAGTTCATTGAGGGTATTGACATATTCAAGCATATCGGACATATCTTTTTTAGCCTGTTCCTTGTGTTCATCGGAGAGTTCGAGCTTGGCAAGCTCTGCAACGTACTTTATCATATCATCTGAGATCTGCATAAAAAATCCTCCTGTAAGTTTACTCAAAAAACCGCATTAAAACTGCCTTTCACAGAATCAATGCGGTCACATCAACAGTTATGTATAATAATAACATATCCACAGAAAAATTACAAGACAAATTTAATTATTTTTGTATTGGCAAGCCGTTCTTATCCTTGAATTTACCTGTTGCTATCATGATAATATCAAATATCCATCCGCAGTAGAAAACGCCGTATGTAAAGAGATAGATGACACCTGAGATATACTTTCCCGCATAGAATCTGTGGATACCGAAAAAGCCGAGAAATATCGCAAGCAAAAGAGTAACGATCTTGCTTTTAGGACTTATATCAGCAAAAGTGTTATTTTGCTGATAGGGGGCAACATACGGCGGCTGATAACTTTGGTTATTATTCTGCTGATAGCCCTGATTATAGTTTTGATTATAGCCTTGATTGTAATTTTGGCTATAGCCCTGATTGTAATTTTGATTATATCCCTGATTATCCATAGGGGGCTGGATTATATTCTGAATGATAACAGGCTGTTGATTAGGGGTGGGATAGTCAAGTTCACACTTGCAGTAGGGGCATAAACGGTATTCTATTCCTACATTTGCACCGCAGTGTTTACATTCCATAATGATCGCACCTTTCTGATTATATTGATGATTAAATATTAGCACAATTTTTTAATGAAATCAATATTTTTACATAAAAAAAGCCCTCCGACCGAGACATTCAGAGGACTTGAAACTAAATTTTAAAATCAAAATCAAATCGCCGTGTACAATAATTGCACATTGTACATTGAACATTGAACATTGCACATTGTACATTGTACATTGTACATTGTACATTGTACATTGCACATTGAACATTGCACATTGAACATTGAACATTGTACATTGTACATTGATATTATTCGCCGAAGTATCTTTTGAGGAGACCTGCAAAACCTGCACCGTGACGGGCTTCATCTTTAGCCATTTCATGAACTGTGTCATGGATAGCGTCAAGGTTATTCTGTTTAGCTTTTTTAGCTATCTCAAATTTACCTGCACAAGCACCTGTTTCAGCTTCTACACGCATCTGAAGATTTTTCTTAGTGCTGTCGGTGAGGACTTCGCCGAGAAGTTCGGCAAATTTAGCAGCGTGTTCAGCTTCTTCAAAAGCGTACTTTGTGAAAGCGGCGGCTATTTCGGGATAACCTTCACGGTCAGCCTGTCTTGCCATAGCGAGATACATACCTACTTCGGCACATTCACCGTTGAAATTTGCAACAAGGTCATTATGGAGTTCTTCATAATATTCGGGTGTAACGGTCTTAGCAGCGTCCTTTGCAACGCCTACAACGTGAACGGTCGCAAAAGCCATATCAGCTTTGAGTTCATTGAATTTTTCTTTGGGAGCCTTACAGACAGGGCATTTTTCGGGAGCTTCCGCACCCTCGTAAACATAACCGCATACAGAACATACAAATTTTTTCATTTTGACGATCCTCCGTTTTAATAAAATATTTTATTGTAATATACCATAAATTTTATTATTTGTAAATAGATTTTTTGAATAAGCTGAATAAATTTTATTTGTCCAAAGTGACGTAGCGTTCAGCCACATATCCTGTAACGCCGTTCCACGAAGTTAGATACCAATTATTGACATTACCGAGAATTTTTATTTTAGAGCCGTTTGGTATCCTTCCGATGACCTGTGCAGTTACAGAGGGTTCTGCACGGAGATTGAGATTTGAATTTTGTGTAGTGACGGTGGCAGTTTTGGCAGATGTGGGGGGATTTTCCGCAATGCCGAGAAAATCGCTGACAGACACGGCCAAATTTTGTGCTATAGTTCCGATATTATCACGGATCCACTGTGCATCATCGGGGTTGTCGTGATAGGCAAGTTCAATTAAAATGGCAGGGGCTTTTGTACGGTTGAGTTCACCGAGATTTTTAGTCGGGACGGTTTCGACTTTTGAGGGAATGGGATAAATTTCTTTAAGATTGTTGGCGAATATGTCGGCGGCACGTTTGCCCTGAACGCTGTCGGTATAGTAGTAGACCTGAGTTCCACGAGCCTGACCGGCATTAACAGGCGGAGCGGCATTTGAATGAAGTGCAAGGTGCAAGTCAAAATTACCCTGATTGGAAAGCCGTACTGAATTTGCGAATGTTTTTGACGGATCGTTTCTTTCATATTCGATTCCGCTTGCTTCAAGGTAGGGAATGAGTGCATCTGTGATTACATTCATGTAATATTCTTCATTACCGCCGTCAATGTAGGGGTTGTATTCCTGAGTGGACGGGCTTAAAAATACGCTTGGCATAAAAAATTACCTCCCTGTATAAATGAGAAATGAGGAGTGAGGAATGATAAATATTTCACATTCCTAATTCCTCATTCCACATTTTTATAGATATTCTCGAAGAAGTCGTTTGATGACAGGTTATTAGGACGGAGAAAGCGGTGTATATAAAAAAGGTCATCTTTTGAGGAAAGAGAGTTGATTTTTTCTTCACAGTCAAAAGCGGCTTTGAAATTCATGTCTTTGACGATCTGCAAAGTATCTTTTGAACGTGAGCCGAAGGGGAATACAACAGAATTGGGATAAATGCCGAGTTCGTCATACATACGGGAATTGAATTTTTCAAGGTCAGCCGTCAGCATATCTTTGTATGCACTTAAATCTTCATCAGGCATATTTTTAGCACCGCTTCTGCCGTTTTTTATATGGTGCAGATCGTAAGTGTGATTTTGTATTTCAACAAGCCCCGAATCGTACATTTCTTTAAGCTGTGACCATTTGCATTGTGAGTATGCGGGATTTTGACGGGTATCTTTTTCGGCTTCATCGGCAGAAATGCCTATTGGAGAGATGACGGCTTTACAGTTGTATTTTTTTAAAAGGGGATAGGCAAATGTATAGTTGTTGTAATAGCCGTCATCGAATGTAAGCATGACGGGATTTTCAGGCAGAGGTGTGCCTTTTTCAAAGTGATCTGTCAAGTCGCTCGCAAAGATGGTATTGTAGCCGTTTTCGGTGAGATATTGCAGGTCTGTTTCAAAGTATCTCGGATCAATGAAATATTTATTTTGTTTGGAAGTGTCATCAATTAGACCGTGATACATGATAACAGCAAGTTTCAGGGGCTTGACTTCTGAGAAAACAGGTGTGTTTTGGGCAAAAAGGGATATAATGCATATCGACAGCACAGCAAGGGCAAGAAAAGGAAATATCAGCAGTTTTTTAAATTTTAGTGAAATATACATACCAAAACCTCTTTTATAAAAAATATATGTATAAAATATAAAAATATGTTGCGAAGTTTGAAAAAATATATTATAATATTACCATAAATTTGAAATTGAAAAGATGTGTTTATCAAATGGATGAAAGCAGAAAGAATAAGTTTATGGATTTTTTTGTAGGCACACCCGCATATAACAATGATAAGGATTATGCAGCATTTGCGTCGTTTACTGCACCGTTGAATATGTTTTTCCTGATATGCCTTGTACTGCATACGATATATATGTTGGTTTTTACATATTTTGGTATAACGACGATGCAGACGTTTGATATGATAGGAGTTATTTTATATGCTGTGTTTGTGATAATGCTGAAATACTTCAAGGGTTCATGGCTGCCGTGTATTTTATTGACCTGCTTTGAACTGTTCCTGCACCAGATATGCAGTGTAAATCTATTCGGCTTGCAATCGGGATTCCAGTATCTGATGATACCGCTGATATTCATGACGGCACTTATCGGAAACAAAGGGAAACTCATGAAATATGTCCGTAATGTCATTATATTCATAGCGTGTGTGACATTCCTGTATCTTGTGATATTATATAATAACAGGGTAGCATTGTATGATCTGCCGTATGGGGTGAATGTAGGTCTGCTGATAGTAAATGTCACTTTGAGCTTCATAGTGACGGCAATATACACTGCAAGGATATTTTCATCTGTCGATAACAAGAGAAGTGAACTTGACATAAGCGTAGATGAGAAGATCAAGGCAATAGAGAATATGCAGCACCAGATAATAATAAGTTTTGCGAATATAATAGAGGCTCGTGACGGCAGCACAGGAAAGCACGTTAAAAGAACAAGTGAGTATGTTGCAGCTTTGGTAGATGAACTCAAAAGACATGGAGACTATGATGATATATTGACACAGCAGTATATGCATGATACGGTCTTTTCAGCACCTCTGCATGACATAGGCAAGATAACCGTTCCGGATGCGATCCTGCAAAAGCCCGGCAAGCTGACAAAAGAGGAATTTGAGAAAATAAAGAATCATACCGTCAACGGAAAGAAAATTATTGAGCAGGCAATGTCAGATATAGAAGATGAGGAATTTCTGAAAGTGGCAAAATGCGTGGCATTGTATCACCATGAAAGCTGGGACGGCAAGGGCTACCCCTACGGTATAGAAGGAGAACAGATACCTCTGTGTGCAAGGATCATGACGATAGCCGACTACTTTGATGCACTCTCTGCAAAGAGAGTCTATAAATCTGCTATGCCGACTTCAGAAGTGTTTGAGAATATCAAAGAACAGCGTGGAAAAAAATTTGATCCTATCGTGACAGATGCATTTCTGCGTATCCGTGACACCATAGACGAGATCGCTAAAGCTAATGCCGATTAAAAGATGGGCAGTTGTTAGCAGCAAAATAAATTTTTTTGTAAAATATATGGATTTTTCTGCATAGATATGTTATTATATACATGGATATGTTGTATTATATCCGCCAAGCCGGATCATTTTAATTAAGGGAGTTTTAACTAATGGAAAAGAGAATGGTATTTGTAACATCACCGCCCGCTTGTGGAAAGACCAAGCTGTCAAAGAGACTTGCAACAGAGATCAAACATATCGTCTATCTCGATAAGGATACTCTCATACCCCTTTCAAAAAAGATATTTGAAGTCGGCAACGAGCCTTATAACAGAAGCTCACCGTTTTTCTATAAATATGTCCGTGATCCCGAATATGATGTAATAATGGATCTTGCGTTTGAAGCATTGAAATATGAAAATGTCGTGATGGTGAACGCCCCGTTCACCCGTGAGATAAGAGATGATAAATATATCGCCGATCTGCGTGAGAAACTCAAGGGCTACGGTGCAAAGCTGACAGTGATATGGATAGTGACCGATCCCGAAGTGTGCCATCAAAGAATGATAAAAAGAAATTCCGACAGGGATGTATGGAAGCTCGAACATTGGGACGAGTATCTGGCATCACTTGATTTCAGTATACCTGAAAATCTGCGTGATGCTGAAGACGATGGCAGTCTGTTACTGCACTATAACTCAACGGATGAGCTGACAGAAAGCTCTTTTGCCAAACTTATGGAGTTCTTCAGCAGTTATGACTGATAAATGATTTTGATCGGGGCGGAACAACGGGTTCTGCCCCTGATTTTTTGGAAAGTTTTTTTAAAAAAGTTTTTCTACGTCTGCAAAAACCGCTTGACAAGTAGGGATTTGATGTGCTATGATAAGAGAGCCGCATACTGTGGGCTTCTTAAGGGACAGCTTTTGTCACGCCTACGGCAGCGAGCTTGAATTGACAGGTAGGTGCAAAGAAATGTACGCAATTATTGAAACAGGCGGTAAGCAGTACAAAGTATCCAACGGTGATGTTGTATACGTTGAGAAACTGGATGCCGAAAATGATGCAGTGGTAGAGTTCAAGGTACTTGCAGTAGGTACTGATGACGGTATCAAATTCGGTGCTGATGCAGAGGGTGCAAAGGTAACAGGCAAGGTCATCAAGACGGCTAAGGGCAAGAAGATCACTGTATTTACTTACAAGCCCAAGAAGAGTGTCAAGAGAAAAATGGGACACAGACAGTTCTATACAAAGGTCGAGATACAGTCTGTCGAGGCATGATAAAAGCAGAACTGTTTTTTAAGGAAGGAAAAATCGTCGGATTCCATCTCAAAGGACATTCGGGAATGGACAGGCATGGAAAAGATGTGCTTTGTGCATTCGTGTCATCGGCGGCATATATGACAGCGAATACCATTACAGATGTGATGGGTGTCATGGCTCAGGCGAGTGACGGTGACGGAGATATGTATGTGAGGGTGTCCGAAAGCGATGCAGACAGGTGCAGTGATATTTTTTCGGGATTCAGGCTTCACTTGATGAATACGGCGGAGCAGTATCCGAAATACTTGAAGGTTATCATTACGGAGGTGTAATATACAATGCTGAGAATCAATATACAGTTGTTCGCTCATAAAAAGGGCGGCGGTTCTACCAAAAACGGACGTGATTCAGAGTCCAAGCGTCTCGGTGCAAAACGTGCAGACGGTCAGTTCGTGCTTGCAGGAAACATCCTTGTAAAACAGCGTGGCACACATATCCATCCCGGCAATAATGTCGGACGTGGTTCTGATGACTCGCTCTTTGCCCTTATCGACGGCAAAGTAAAGTTTGAACGTCTCGGACGTGATCGTAAGCAGGTTTCTGTATACGCTGCTGAGTAATTTTTGGATTTTAGGGCTTCGGCGTAAGGTCGAAGCCCTTTTTTGTTAAGGCGGGGTTTTATATGAAAGAGAAATTTTTGAAAATTGCGGGCAGGGATAGTTTTGTTTATATCCTGCTGTCACTGTTGATAGCTTTGCAGCTTGCAAATATCACAAATATAATCATTGGTCAAAAGAAAAGCTATCACTCGGACGAGGTTTTCAGTTACGGTCTTGCCAACAGTTTTTATGAACCGTATCTCGATACGTCAGCCGTCCGCCATGATCTTGGAGAAGGGCATCAGCACAATCTTAACAACTGGATATCTGGCGATGTCATAAGGGATTATGTGACTGTCCGAAGCGGCGAGCAGTTCCGCTATGATTCCGTATGGTACAATCAGTCTATGGACAGACATCCGCCTCTATATTATACGGCACTGCATACACTGTGTTCGTTTTTTCCCGATAAATTCTCGTTTGTATTCGGATATATCATCAATTTCGTATGCTTTGCGGTCACGCAGATATTTTTGTACAAGCTTTCAAAAAATATCCTCAAATCAAAGTATCTTGCCCTGATGGTGTGCATATTTTGGGGATTCTCGTCTGCAGCGGCAGATATTACAATATTTATCAGGATGTACTGTATGCTTGCTATGTGGACAGTGATATTTCTGTATCTGCATTCAAAGCTGCTCGAAACGGACAGCAAGCCCCTTTTGAAACAGCTTATCCCTATAATTATCGTTACATTGTGCGGGGCATTGACACAGTATTTGTTTTTGTTTTTGGCATTCGTCACGGCTGTTATGTTCTGTATCAGGTATCTCTGTAAAAAACAGTTTAAACGATTTTTTGCATACGGTTTCTCACTTTTGGGAGCGGTACTTGCAGCTCAGCTCATTTATCCTGCCTATTTTCCTAATCTTTTTGCTGAAACGAGCCATACACAAACACCTTTTTTGAAGCAGTTTCGTCTGTGTATCAGATATTTGCTCGATGCCCTCTTTCCCGTGACAAAGTCGGGACTGATCTTCTGGATACCAACACTTGTTTCTATAACGGTGGTCTTACTTGTGGCAGCAGTGCCTGTACTGTATCTGTTCAGGGACAGGGGGGGTGTAAAGGGATTTTTAGCAAAATTAAAGTCTGTTCCCTCAAAGATAACGAATTTTAATTACAGATCTGTTCCCGTCAGGGTATGGGGCAGGATCAGGAACATCAACTTTATTTCATGGGTGATATTGCTGAGTATAGTATGTGTCATGTCCGTTACATCATATACTGTCGTATTCTCGGATATGTTCCATATAGACAGGTATCTTTTTTTGGTCTATCCGTCAGCGGCACTTCTGATCGCTTCAGTGATCTGGTTTATTGTTTCATGGTCAAAGTATAGAAAACAGATTCTGACAGTCGTGCTTGTCTTTATGACGGTGATAAGATTCTCTATGTATGTCACTCACTACACATTTACGGGCGGTGTATATATTGAGAATATTCGTGAGATGACAAAGAATGCGGAATGTATATTTACAGCTTCCGAATACACAGAAATGTGGATGATGGACTATTTGCCTGCGGAGATTTATGATGTGGACAGGCTCTTTGTGACATATGCGGGCGGTCAGGAGGAATACAGGGAAAAAATCGAATCGATAAAAACCGACAGACCGATATATCTGTTTTTCAATATTCCTGCTTATTCATATTATGACAATGATAACAGGGAGGTCTATATTATAAATCATTATGATGTGCAGACGGGAAAAACAGAGATACAGACGATCCCCATAGAGGAACTGAAGGAAAAATATATTAATTTCTATAAAGAACTTTCTATCACGAAAACATGGGAGTATATAGGAGAACATGATATGTTCTACAGGGTATATCAGGTTTACAGGCTTGCATAAAAGGTGCTTTTAACAGTTAAAGCAGTATTATACGATTTATGAAGTAAGCGATCGGGTGTTTCAGGATAAACTTTAAGAAATTGAAAAAAGCGTAGATTGCAACGCAAAATAAGAAAGGAGTATGTTACAGGAAAACGTGCAATATTATAAGATGAATGAAACATAAAAGTTGTTTTTATAAGTTTTCAGTAACGGATTTTTGTATGTTCGTAGATATAGCAAAGATATTCATTAAGGCAGGTGACGGAGGTGACGGAGCCGTTGCTTTCCACAGGGAAAAGTATGTTGCTTCGGGCGGTCCCGACGGTGGTGACGGCGGTCGTGGCGGTAATATCGTATTTTTAGCCGACACGAATTTATCAACTCTTGCAGATTTCAGATATAAAAGAAAGTATACCGCTCAGAAGGGCGAGAACGGCAGGGGCGGCAGGTGCAATGGCAAAAAAGCACCTGACTTGATAATAAAAGTGCCGTTGGGAACGGTCATAAAAGAATATCAGACGGGCAGGATACTTGCAGATATATCCGATAAAGAGCCTGTTGTAGTTGCAAAGGGCGGCAAAGGCGGCTGGGGAAATACCCATTTTGCCACGCCTACAAGACAAACACCACGTTTTGCAAAGGCAGGTATGCCGGGTGAGAGCTTTGAAGTACAGCTTGAACTTAAATTGCTGGCAGATGTGGGGATAGTCGGTTTCCCGAATGTCGGCAAGTCTACTTTTATATCTGTCGTGAGCGAGGCAAAACCCATTATTGCCAATTACCATTTTACTACCATAACACCTGTTCTGGGCGTGGTGAGAGTTGGAGAAAGCTCTTTTGTCATGGCAGACATTCCGGGACTTATCGAGGGGGCACATGAGGGACTCGGACTCGGACATCAATTCCTGCGTCATGTTGAGAGATGCAGGCTTCTGGTACATATGGTCGATGTTTCGGGCAGTGAAGGTCGTGATCCTAAACAGGACTTTGAAACTATCAACACGGAGCTTGAAAAATTTGATCCCGAACTTGCAAAAAGACCTATGATAGTTGCAGGCAACAAGTGCGATCTGACAGATGACGAAGTCGTTGAGGACTTTAAAAAATATGTCGAGGACAAGGGATATAAATTCTTTCCGATAATGGCGGCAATAAACTATGAAACAGAGCCTCTTCTGAAAGAGATACAGGAACAGTTGTCAAAACTTCCGCCTGTGGTCAGATATGAACCTGAACAGCCGCCTGTCATACCTGAAGATGAAATTGAAAAACGATCCGTCAAGATAACAAAAAATGACGATATATACTCTGTGGAGGCAGAGTGGCTTTTGAGGGTACTCAGGGGTATTAACTTTGACGACTCGGAATCTTTGCAGTATTTCCAGAGAGTGCTTATCAATTCGGGTGTAATAGATGCACTCAAAGAGGCAGGCATACAAGAGGGTGACACGGTAAGTATGTATGACGTTGAATTTGAGTTTGTGGAGTAAGGCTATGAGATTGACGGAATATGAATGCGATCCGAAACAGCTCAGTCCCTTGACACTCGCATTTATCGGTGACGGGGTATATGATCTGTTTGTGCGTGAGGAGATAGTCTGTCAGGCAAACAGACCTGTCAAAGAACTGAATAAACTGAAAGTTGAACGTGTCAGATGTGAGGCACAGGCGGAACTTTTTAAAAAGATAGAGCCGTTCCTGACGGAAGAAGAAACCGATATATTCAGGCGGGGCAGAAATGCCCATACCGCCCATGCCCACAAGCGTACACAAGAATATCACTATGCAACGGGCTTGGAAGCTCTTTTCGGTTATCTGTATCTTTCGGGAAATGCTGAAAGAATATGCGAACTTCTTGCAATTAAATGATATATATGATAAAATTAAATCAAAATAAATCGGAAAGAAGTGTTTGTAGTGAAAGTAGAGATGTATACAGGAAACGAACCGTACATATTTATAAGCTATTCGCATAAGGATACAGATAAAGTCATACCGATAATAGAAAGGCTGAGTAAAGACAACTATCGTGTGTGGTATGATGAGGGCATTCCCACTACATCACGTTTTAATAATGTGATTGCTGAAAGAATAGACCGTTGTGAATTTATGATGTTGTTTATCTCCGATAATTATATTGATTCTGTTTACTGCAACAGCGAATTGAATTTTGCAGAACAGGAAAAAAAGAAGTTGATTTGTATATATGAAAATGGTGTTAAATTAGATCCACGTTTTAAGATGCTGAAAGCAAGTTTACAAGGGGTAGAAGTATCTGATGTTTATGATGATAACTTTTTTGAAAAACTTTATATTTCAGAAAATATAAGTGTTTGTTTGAAAACGAATATTTCCGTAAAAATGAAATGATAAAGTTCGGTGATGGTGATATATATGAAGGTGGGGTAAAGGACGGTAAAAGGGAAGGTTATGGAAAGATGACTTATAGCAACGGAGATGTTTATGAAGGAGAATGGAAATGTGACGGCAGAGATGGTAAAGGAAAAATGATGTATAAAGATAATGAGGTTTATGAAGGAGAATTTAGAAGCGGCACAAGAAACGGATATGGAGTATTGTTTGGTAAAGATGGTGAAATTATCTATGAAGGTATTTGGGAAAAAGGGAAAATTAAAAATTAAAAATTTCAGAAAAATTTGTTAATGATTTGTTTACAGAGAGAGTGTATGATATATAGGTACGGTGTGCATTATGAATCATGCATTATGGATCATGCATTGAAAAGTATCGGAGTTGAAAATTATGTCAGTAAGTCTTATACTTGAGGGCGGCGGTACAAGAGGAGCATATACGGCAGGAGTGTTGGATGTGCTTTCGGAAAACAATATCTTTTGTCAGACTATCTACGGAGTGTCGGCAGGAGCCTGCAATGCCCTTTCCTATATATCAAAGCAGAACGGCAGAAATAAAAAGATATTCACTGAATACGCCTGTGACAAGCGGTATATGAGTTTCGGCTCTCTGCTTAAAACGGGCAGTATCTTCGGATTTAAATTCATGTTCGGAGAATTGGCAGATGAACTGCTGCCTTTTGATTACGGAGAGTTCTTCAAGAGCAGCATGAATATCTTTGCAGGAGCAACGGACTGCGAAACAGGCAAGGCTGTGTTTTATGATAAAAGAGATATGGAAGATGACTTCAAACCGCTCATCGCTTCATCATCGCTGCCGATGGTGACGAATATCGTGGATTTCAGAGGGAAGTATCTGCTTGACGGCGGGATCGTCGCTCCTATCCCGATAGACTATGCAATAAAAGACGGCTTTACGAAAAATATCGTTGTGCTGACACGGGAAAAGTTGTATTTTAAAACGAAGAGCGATGTTCCTCAATTTGCATTGAAGATGAAGTACAGAAAGTATCCCGAACTTGTCAGAGCAATGCTGAACAGAGCGGATGTCTATAACAGGGAAAAAATGCTTTGCTATTCCGAGCAGGAGAACGGCAATGCTTTTGTTATAGAACCGTCACAGCCTGTCACGATAGGCAGATACTGCACTAAGCCCGATCTCCTTGAAGAAGTCTATAATATGGGTGTTGAGGACTGTAAAAATAAATTGGCAGATCTCAGAAGATTTATTGCATTGAATTGACGACGTGGAGAGGAACTTGTTTTGAAAAAAATCAGTGATATTTTATGTAAAAAATATACGGCAGCGGTATTGTTAGGGATAGTGATATGTTTGCAGATAGTGCGAATGGCTGTGGTCTATTGCAGCGGAGATAACTATCTCTGTGACGAGGTGTATTCCTACGGTCTGTCAAACAGTTTTTATATGCCGGCGATAGAGCAGAGCAGTTTCAGAAGCGGCGGTAAGATCATCAATATCAACGAGTGGAAAGACGGTAAGATGTTCCATGACTATCTGACAGTCCAAAAAGGCGAACAGTTCAGATATGATTCTGTGTGGTATAACCAGTCGCTTGACAGGCACCCGCCGCTGTTTTATGCGGCACTTCATACGGTAAGTTCATTTTTCCCTGATGTATATTCCTACTGGTACGGATTTGCACTGAATGCGATATATTTTATTGTGGCACAGATATTCCTGTATAAACTGATGAAGCATATTCTGAAGTCAAGATATTTGGCATTGTTGGTATGTCTGTTTTGGGGGCTGTCGGGAGCAGCGAGCGATCTGGTTCTTTTTATCAGGATGTATTGTATGCTTGTGATGTGGGTAATCATGTTCGAGTATTTCAATGAGAAGCTGTACTGTTCGTGCAGAGATAAAGTGTCATTCAAAAAGATATTGCCTGTGATGATAACAGTGACTTGCGGGGCATTGACTCAGCATTTGTTTTTGACAGTGGCATTTCTGACAGTGGCGGTATACTGCATTAAGTATCTCATCGAAAGGCGTTTCAAATTATTTTGGGCATACGGTTTTTCAATGGCAGGAGCAGTGGCAGCGGCATTTTTGATATTTCCGCCTGCTGTTTCGCAGCTTATCGAAGAATCGTCAACAGGCAGTATCGGAATGTTACGCAAGCAGTTTATTATCGGCTTCAGAGCGATGAATTCGAAGGTATTCGGCATAGAGATGAGGCATCTTGTAATATATATCCCATCATTTTTACTGATACTGCTTATATTATTTGTATTGTCCCTGCCTGTGCAGTACCTTTTCAGGCAAAATGCACATCTGAAAAAATTTTATGCCGACGTGATCGCAGCTTTTAAAGATCTTCCCCAAAATATAAGGCGTATTGACATAAAACAGATAAAGATATGGTCATCTGTGAAGGAAAAAGTGAAAGATTCATCTCCATTGATCGTATCTATGGTGATATGCGTATTTGCAGTTGTTTTGATCGTGTCATACAAAATTTCTTTTGTAGGCAACGACTTTATATTAAGATATATGTTTGCGGTGTGTCCGCTGGCGGCAGCGGCATTGATCGGCATATTGTATTTTTTCATCTCAAAGTTCAGGCACAGAAAAATCGTAATGTCGGCAATATTGTCGGTCATGTGTCTGATGACATTTATCAACGCATTTTCACACTATCAAAGGAAATTTGATGCGGACATCAAAGAACTTGATGTGTTCTTTGCAGACACGAATTGCATAATAGTAGAGCCTGAAAAAGAGGCTGTGCCTGTATTTTGTGTATTGCCAAAAGAAATGATGAGTGTCAACAAATTCTTTCTTACTTACTACGACGCTATAGAAAACAATATGGATAAGTTGGTAAATATCGAAAAAGACAGAGAACTGTATATCATTTTTTGCGAGGAAACAAAATACGGATACCTGAAATATATTGATATGCTCGAAGAATTATACGGAAAGAGCGTGTATCAGGGACAGATTCAGGAACCGAATTGTAAATATGCTGTGTATAAGTTTATTTCTTATGGAAAGTGATATGAATTTTCTTTGACTTTTTATGGATATTGCTGTATAATAGAATTACTTATTTTAGAAAAGAGGTATTTTTTATGAACAAACTTTTGGAGATCATCAGCAAGAACAACGAATTTACAACAGCACAACTGGCGGTAATGCTCAACGAGTCGGAAAAAGAAGTACAAAGACAGCTTAAGGATCTGAAGGATAGGGGTATCGTAAGAGGAAGCAAGGCTGTTGTGGACTGGGACAAGGTCCTTGATACCGGCGTGACAGCTATCATTGAAATGAAAGTTACTCCTCAGCCTGACACCGGATTTGATGAAATAGCAAAAACTATCATGTCTTATGACAATGTTGACAGCGTATACCTTGCCGCTTCTTCAAGATATGATCTTATTGCTATCGTAAGAGGAAAGAATATTCAGGAGATAGCCGAGTTTGTATCAAAGCGTCTGTCTGTCATTGAAAACGTGATGGGTACAGCAACTAATTTTGTGCTGATGCAGTACAAGGGCGACGGCATAGCTTTCTACGGTGACGAAGAGGACGAACAAAGGAGCATGATGTTGTGATAGACTATTCAAAAATGCTTAACAGCAAAGTGCAGAGTCTCAAGCCTTCGGGTATCAGAAAGTTTTTTGACATTGCAAATGAAATGGACAATGTAATATCTCTCAGCATAGGTGAACCCGATTTCACTACCCCTTGGCACGTCAGACAGGAAGGCATTGAATCCCTCAGAAAAGGGCATACATGGTATTCTCCGAACAGGGGATTTCTGGAACTCAGAAAACAAATATCCAATTACTATGCAAGACGTTTCAATGTCGAGTATGATCCCGATGATGAGATAGTTGTTACAGTGGGCGGTTCGGAAGCAATAGACCTCTGTATAAGGGCATTGGTTCAGGAAGGTGACGAAGTTCTCATTCCTCAGCCGTCATTTGTCTGTTATGAGCCGATGACGAGAATGGCAGACGGTACGCCTGTTATCATCAATACAAAAGCTGAAAACGGTTTCAGACTCACTGCACAGGAATTGGAAGAAAAGATAACACCGAAAAGTAAATTGTTGATACTGCCGTTCCCGAATAATCCCACAGGTGCAGTCATGCGTAGGGAACACATGGAGGAAATCGCAAAGGTCGTTGAAAAACATGATCTTGTCGTCATGTCTGACGAGATATACGGCGAACTTACATACGGCAGGGAAAGACACGTTTCCTTTGCGGATATTCCGGGCATGAAGGAAAGAACAATAGTAATAAGCGGTTTCTCAAAAGCCTATGCCATGACGGGCTGGAGATTGGGTTATGCACTCGGTCCCGAACCTATCATCACACAGATGCTCAAACTGCATCAGTATGCTATCATGTCTGCCCCGACGACTGCACAGAATGCGGCAATAGAGGCACTTAAACACGGCGACAGCGATATAGAGCGTATGCGTGAAGAGTATGACATGAGAAGAAGGCTTATCGTAGACGAGTTTTGCAGGATGGGATTGACCTGCTTTGAACCGGAGGGAGCTTTCTATGTATTCCCAAGTATAAAAGTTTCCGGCATGAGTTCGGAAGAATTCTGTGAAAAACTTATCTATTCTCAGAGAGTGGCAATAGTTCCCGGACCTGCATTCGGTGAATGCGGAGAGGGTTTTGCAAGAGTGTCGTATTCCTACTCACTCAAACATATACAGGAAGCTCTTGAAAGAATAGAGAGATTCCTTAACGAAAGGTAATGATTTATGCGAACAACAGTCCGTGCTGCTGCAAAGATCAATCTTTTTCTCGACATCACGGGAAAAAGAGGTGACGGCTATCACATAGTGAATATGGTAATGCAGTCAGTATCTTTATATGATGAAGTGACGGTCACGGTTGGCAACGGTGACGGAGAAATAACCGTTTCATGCACAGATGAAAATGTCCCGTGTGATGAAACGAACACAGCTTACAAGGCGGTAAAAGAGTTTTTTAAGTATGCAGAAATGAAACCTGTGAATGTGTGGGTGAAGATAAAGAAACGCATACCTTCACAGGCAGGCATGGCAGGCGGCAGTACCGATGCGGCAGCCGTACTTGTTGCCCTGAATGAAATGCTTGAAACGGAGTTTTCACAGGACGAGCTTGCCGAGATAGCCGAAAATATCGGTGCAGATGTGCCTTTCTGCATATACGGCGGAACGATGACCGCCAACGGTATAGGTACTATTTTAACGCCTTTACCGGAAATGCCCGAATGTTATATAGTTGTCGTGAAGCCCGATATAAAAATATCGACAAAAGAGGCTTATGCAAAGTCGGACAGCATTGGCTATGAACAGACAAGAAGTATTGAAACTATGATCGATGCGGTCTGCAATGGGAATATAAATGCAGTCGGCAAGGCTCTTTACAACAAGTTTGAAGAAGTTGTGGAAGTGCCTGAGATAGACGAGATAAAATCCTGTATGGAAACTTATGGTGCAGAGGGTGCATTGATGACGGGCAGCGGTTCGGCAATATTCGGCATATTTGAAGAAAAGTCCGATGCAGATGACTGCATGGACTATTTGGAAAGGCATTTTGAAAATGTATGGCTTGTAGAGCCTGTTTCGGAGTGTCAGGTGATAAAATAATAAAGGCGGTACACATTGGTTTGTGTACCGCTTTTTGATGTTACTTTAATTTGTCAAGAAATTCGCCTATGGCTTTTGAAACCTCTTCGGGCTTGTGCTTGAATATGGAGTGATTTCCGGGTATATTAACATAAGTGACATTTCCCAGTTTGTCTATATATGTCTTTATGTTTCTTTCATAGAAGCTTTTCTGACTTTCGACAAATCTTTCATCAATGGCACTTTCGGGGATACTCATGTCATCTGAATTAACGCCTGCTTCTTCCATGATTTTCTTTTCATAAGCCATTGTCGCCTTGATGTCCTCCACGGTATAGGCAGCCGCATCTATATAAAGTTTCGGAATATCATTCGGTGAAATGAGTTCGGCAGTTTTACGGACATTTTCCGCATAATTGTTTTCTTCGGAGCAGACAGTCCATGTTCTCGGACACAATCCCCATATTGCTTCGGCATATTCCTTTTGCTTGTCCGTCTGCAAGTTTACGGTGTATTCCTTGACGTTAAAGAATACCCTGTCAAGACCGAGCTTTGAGGCAATCACGGTTGCATACATCATAAAGTCTGCATGACGGGCTTCCGTCATTTCACTTATATCTTCCAGAGAGCCTATCTGAGTGGGGTCAAGATAAATCACGCCTTTTACCTCTTCGGGATAGGTCATCTCCCAGTAAGACGAATAAACACCGCCGAATGAGTGTCCCATCAGAACATAGGGCTTTTTCAGACCTGCACCTTCAAGGGCTGCACGGCAGTCCGAAACGACCTGTTCGACAGTCTGTTCTTCATGGGTATCTTCACTCAGACCGTAACCCGCACGGTCAACGAATGCAAAGCAGTATTTGTCTTTGAGGGGTTCTATTGCCGGTTCCATTTCCACGACATTTGCCATGCTGTTAAGCCCCTCCATCGAAACAACCGTAAATTCCGCATCTTTGTTTCCCCTTATGCAGACATTCATTTTATGACCGTTGACGGAAACGGTATTGACATATCCGCCTTGTATGAGTTTGTCCCAAGCCTGACTGTCCATTATTTTATCGACAACAAATATGACGCCTATCGCAAGTATCAAAAGCAGTAAGAGAATTAAAAATATTCTTCCGATAATTTTAAAAATCTTTTTTACCATAAAAAATCCTCCTTATAAGTCATTCACCCAAAAGAAATTTTCCGTACCTGCACCGAGTTCAAAGTGATATTTGATAATGCCCTTGTCAACACCCGAAAAAGCACCGTTGCTGTATGAAAGAACAACATTGTTTTCCTTTCCTTCTATGAAAAAAGCCTGTTTGTTAAGGGCGGTAGGTGCGAGTAATGCAGCTTCCACGCCGTTTCTGAACCATTCGGGCATATCGCCTTCATATTTGCAGACCTCTTCGACAGATTTTGATTTGTGCGGGACACCCTGATTTTCTCCGTAGCCGACAGCTATAAGTCCCAACACTTTATCACCCGTTGCATGACGGTTTATATACCTTCTGTTGTAAGTGCCGCCTACCCACCATGTATTCAAGCCGAGAGTCTGTGCGTAAAGCATGAGGTCAGTGCCGCAGTAGCCGAGTTTTTCATCTGTGGTAAAAATATCCCCGCCAGACAGGATAAAATAATATTTTACTCCCTTTGTCAGAAACAGCTTTGTCAGAAATCCGAAAGCATTCGTGTCATCTATCATGAATCTCATGGAAACGCTGTATTTTTCGTTATTTGCAAACATACGGGTATTAAGTTTACTTCTTATGTCTTTGGGAATATCCTTATCGGTAAATTTCCTGACAGTGTGTCGTTCACGCATGGCTTCTTCAAATGTCATATAAAACTTCCTTTCCAGAATATACTTCTGTTTAAATTTTAAATGAGATTCTCCTGAAAGTCAATACAAATATAAAAAGTCACTGTCGTGATTTTTTTACACGACAGTGACTTTTTTAAGTTTCAGACTTCTTCATCAAGTGCGGTCTCATCTGTTTTTTCAGCCTGCTTGCTTTTTTTCGTGATGATGAATGTAGCAACAGATACTGCCAGAACTGCGACTGCAAAGCCGATGATAAATTCATTTGAGAACAGTTGGCATGAACCGTACTGTCTGGGGTCAACGGGCATTATGTCAAGAAACATCATATTTTTTCACCCCCTTTTATTGAAGTATGATAAATCCAAGCAAAACGGATATACCGTTTGCAGTGAGCGACAGCAGAAAATAATATTTTTTAGAAAGTGCATGGCTGTCAAAAAAGCCGTACAGCCACATCTCCGAGAAAAGCACGGCTATTTCTCCGATAACCGCCCAACACCAATATATATAGATGCCGAAACTGTTATACAGAATTATCCCTATAAAGTTCAAAAGGGGATTTGTAATGATATTGCACCAAACGCTGTATAAAACAAATTTAGGTTTGCGTGTAAAGATGATGACAACTATTCCCTCAATTATCCATGTCAGCAAAAGGGGAACAGCAAGCATAATAAGAATATTCATATAGTGACCTTATTTATATCGTATCGAAGCCGTGTCTTTCACGGTCTTTATCGTTTTTATCCTTGTTTTTGAGCCATTTTTTCATTCTGTGCCTGTTGACGAGGTATATTACAAGTGCAACTGTCCCTGCTATTAACCCGCCCCCGACAATGACAAGAATAATAAGTCCCGCTATATTTATCAGACTTAAATAACCGCCCAATCCCATTGCATTAAGTAACATCATCTTTTTTCACTTCTTTCTTTGATTTTTCGGTATCCTGAATAAGTTTTTTAGTTTTCTGCCTGTTTGTGATGTCACCTGCAAAAATAACTGCAACCGATATTACAGCTATTACTGCAACTATAATTATGACGGGAAGTGCGATCTCTCCGATACCGCTGAAATTCATTACATCAAGAAACATCATCTTTTTTCACTTCCTTTTTAACGGATATTTTATCGGGGGACATGATGAAATAAAGCATGACAAAACAAATTACCGTGAATAAACTTAAAACTGCGGCGTTGGAAATAAAGCCCTTTACAGACGGAACAGCCGCCGGAAGTGAACCTATAAGCAAGCCTGTTACGGAAATCCCGTAAGCTACAACAGGATGTTTCGGCATGGCGGAGATCAGTATTCCGAGAGTGGTGGCAGTTGTCATGGAAAAGAGTGCAATTCCCACAAGTGACACCCACATATTTTCACCGCCCAGAAGTATCAGCGGCAAAGACAAGCCTGTTGAGATAAGAGCAGTTTTCTTTGCACCGAGCCTGTCGGACAGGATACCGCCCAGAGCTTTTCCGAGTCCCATCATGCAGAATAAAAGAATCGTATGTAAAACACTTTTATTCCAGCCCATCGGAATTCCGTATGACAGCAGACCTCTCACCGATACAACAAAAAATGCCATGAAAACAATGAGCGGTACAGGCTTTTTTGTATCAGCCATTTGAATAGTGGGGGTATGGCGTTCTCCCTTGAACTTGTCGGACAGGGGTATCAATGCACCGAATACAAGCATGATAAGCCAGCCGATAATAAAAGGATTGCCGTATTGACCGAGAAGCTTACCTGTAACAACGCCGAATGCACCGCCTGCAATAAATATTGCAGATGGGGCAATTTTATTTTCACAGCGGTAAACAGTGGCTTCCGCACCGCCGACGTGTACAAAGGCATTTCCAAGTGAAAGCACCAAAAAACCTATAATTTTTACTGCCTCGTTCGGCACGAACCCACACGCACCCCCTGCAAGCACCATTATCGCTCCCACAAGACCGCATGAAAGTTTCTTGAATTTTTCCGCAAACGCCGCAATAAATAATTGAGGTGCAAAGGCTAAAATGTCATAGACCAGAGCCAGCAGACCCGCAATTACAGCATTTCCGAAATAAAAATAGTAGAACTGATAGCAAATAATTTCCAATGCAAAGTGTATGAGAAACCAAATCTCACCAAGATGTTTTTTCAAAGCACATATCTCCCGACAATAAAATATATTATTTTACATATTATATCATTTTTGAAGTACGCCTGTCAATTATTTCAAACATTTTAATATAATTATCACATACACTTCTTATGCATCCCACACTATTTTTGCGTTACAATCCTTATTCCAATCCTTTTCCCATGTATCAGGTGCAGAACTCCTGCCTTGTATGTTTATTGTTTGTTCATTTGTCCAATTACAAAAAACACCAATACCTATATCCGTCACGCTGTTTGGTATCGTTATGCTTGTCAGGCTTTCGCAATTCCTAAAAACATTTTTAAACACTTTACATGGATTTCAAAACAGACAGCATGAAATATAAAACACTTTGCAATTCCGTAATCAGTCCGTCAGCGAAACGATTTCTTTAAAACCGATGATTTTAGTGTCAAAAGCGGCTGCTAATTTTTCGGCTTTATTTTTTGCATTATTTACTGCCGCCATCATTACTATCTGTTCTTTTTCACTCTCATTTTCAAACTTGAAACTCAAACTATATTCAGTATCATCTATTTTTTCAAGCAGTTGTGTTATTACATCTGTTATTTTATTGTTTGCTTTATAGGTGAAATAGAAGTATTTTTTGTATCTGTAATATTTCTCGTCCGAGTAATTTAAAAAATCGTTCTCTTCACTTTCAAGGATTATATCCTCGATTTTTATTCCTGCCTTTTGGGTGAGCAACTGCAATATTTGTTCTACTCTCTGACGACCTTTTGTGACAGCCTCACTTGATGTGTCTTTTTGCACGCTGACCGTGATGTGAAATTCACAGTAGTCAGGCTCGAATTCCATGACGGCACTGCCGCCCATTTTGATTTTTCCCATAATTGATTATCTCCTTTAATTTAAATTTTTAATAATTGCACATTGCACATTGCACATTGCACATTGCACATTGCACATTGCACATTGCACATTGCACATTGCACATTGTACATTGCTATTGTCTTGTTTTGCGGTTAAGGAACTTTGTGCGGTACTTTGAATAGACGATAGTTTGTTCTTTGTAAAGCCCGTAATAACCCGACATGAAGTAGCTTACGGCTACGCATATCATGAAATACGGTATGCCGCCTGCCCCGAAAAGTTCAAAACTTAAAAGCATTGAAGTTATCGGGCAATTCGTCACTCCGCAAAACATGGATATTAAGCCTATTGCCGCACACGTTGACGGCGAAAAGCCTATAAGCTGACCGAAACAACATCCGAATGTCGCTCCTATGAAGAATGACGGAACTATCTCACCGCCACGAAATCCCGCTTCAATTGTTATAGCCGTGAAAACTATCTTTAAAATGAACGCATACCATACAGCCTCTCCGTCCAATGCACGAAATACAACGCTCATTCCCGTACCGTTATAATCTCTTGTACCTGTTATGAATGTCAGTGCCACTATCGCACAGCCTGCAACGGCTATTCTGATATACGGATTTTTCAGGTATTTGCGGAATATATCGCCTGTTTGGTGCATGATGATGATGAAAATTATGCTCAGCATGGCACATAAAAATGACAAGAAAACTGTTTCCACTGAATTAAGAATAGTTATTTCGGGAAAATCGAGAGGTTTGAAATCACTTTCGCTTATGCCGAAACTTACGGCAAAATTAACGGCTATGAGAGAGGAAAAGACACACGGAACTAATGCCGCATAATACATTATACCGATACTGACAACTTCAAGAGAGAATAAAGCCGCCGCCATAGGTGTACCAAAGACTGCCGAAAATGCCGCACTCATGCCGCATAATACAACAACTCTTTTATCGGCATCATCTAATTTGAACCATCTTCCAAGCTGATTGG
Source organism: uncultured Ruminococcus sp. (assembly GCA_902800005.1). Taxonomy (GTDB): domain Bacteria; phylum Bacillota; class Clostridia; order Oscillospirales; family Acutalibacteraceae; genus UBA1213. The sequence continues at coordinate 28,406 of CADCCP010000013.1, forward strand.
CAACACTTCCGCCAAGCTGTAAAGCTGCCCCTTCACGACCTGCCGAACCGCCGAATAAATGTGTCAAGACCGTTGAAATGAATATCAAAGGTGCCATTTTAAAGGGCAATTCACTTTTTGCATGGATAGTCGATAAAACGAGATTTGTACCTTTATCATTCTTGTAGTTGAAAATGTTGTATAAAAAGACTGTCACTATTCCGGCAAGCGGTAAAAGAAATATGATATAGTCATTTTCTGTTCTGTATTGAGTGGCGGTATTCATGCAAAATGCAAAAAGTGTACTTATACCGCCCACAACTATACCCGTAATAACGGAAATGACCGTCCATTTCAGGAATTTTACAATGTGATTTGCGGATTTATGATAGTATGCGTGAATGAATTTCTTTGCAAACTTTTTACTTCCTTCAACATTCATTTATTCATTCCTCATACTTTCAAATTCATTTTCATCTATTATCTTAATTCCGAGAGATTGGGCTTTTGTCAATTTAGAGCCTGCATCTTCACCTGCAAGGACATAATCCGTTTTCTTTGAAACGCTTGATGAAACTTTTCCGCCCATGCTTTCAATGATCTCGGCGGCTTCTGTACGTTTATAATTCGGCAAAGTACCTGTTATAACAAAGGTCTTGTTAAAGAAAGGATTGTTTTCATCAATGCTTTTAGGTGCAGAAAGATTTTCGTTGTTAATGCCTATAGCCTTTATTTCCTCAACAAGTTTTTTACTTTCATCAAGCTGAAAATATTTATATACACTTTCCGCCATTACGTCACCGAAACCGTCTATTGAAGAAATATCTTCAATGCTTGCATTGGCGATATTGTCAAGAGTACGGAACTTGTCTGCAAGGAGTTTAGCAGCTTTCTGACCTATATTTCTGATACCGAGTGCAAAAATCACTCTGTAAAGGTCGTTTGACTTTGATCTCTCAATGGCATTGATGAGATTACTTGCAGATTTTTCTTTTTTCTTGTCGAGAGTCATAATGTCATCTTTGGAGAGCCTGTATAGATCGAGAGGTGACGAAATGAGAGAATTATCAACTAATGCGTGTAGAACTCTTTCACCGAGACCGTCTATATCCATAGCGTCACGGGAAACAAAGTGTATCATGTGACGCATTAGCTGTGCGGGACAATCTGTATTGGCACATCTCAAAGCAGCTTCACCGTTTTCGTATGAAACGGGTGAACCG
>CADCCP010000013.1:29627-97429 GCA_902800005.1 uncultured Ruminococcus sp.
CCGCATGACGGACAGACTTTCGGCATCTCAAACGGAACGGAATTTTCCTTGTGTCTTGCAACAGAAACGACTTCGGGAATTATCTCGCCTGCCTTACGCAAAATCACCGTATCACCTATGCGAATATCTTTTTGTTTGATAAAATCCTCATTGTGAAGGACTGCACGGCTTACGGTAGTACCTGCCAAAGTGATAGGGGCAAATATCGCCGTTGGAGTGAGAACGCCCGTTCTGCCGACATTTATTTCTATATCAAGTAATTCTGTTTCCTTTTCTTCGGGGGGATATTTATAAGCCTCTGCCCATTTCGGAAATTTTGATGTACTTCCGAGAATTTCACGTTTTTCAAAGTCATCAACTTTAATGACAGCCCCGTCTATCTGAAAAGGCAGTTCACCTCTTTTATTGCCTATTTCCTCTATTTTGTCAATGACTTCATCAATATCATCACACTTGTAATAAAACGGCAAAGTCGTAAAGCCCAATTCTTTGAGATATTCAAGTGATCGAATGTGACTTGTCAAAGTTTCGCCTTGAATTTGCTGAATGTTGAATACAAATATATCAAGCTGTCTTTCTTTGGTAATATCTGCATTTTTCTGACGGAGAGAGCCTGCCGCTGCATTTCGGGGATTTTTAAAAGGTTTTTCATCATTTTCTTCCTGACGGGCAACGAGATTTTTAAAGACATCTATCGACATATAGACCTCTCCACGAACTTCAAGATAAGGCACAGCCTTATTTAATTTCATGGGTAGAGATTTGATGGTCTTTAAATTTTCGGTAATATCTTCACCGACTTTTCCGTCACCTCTTGTTGAGCCACGCACGAATACACCGTTTTTATATTCTGCGGAAACCGAAAGACCGTCAATTTTAGGTTCGACTACATAAACGGTACTGCCTGCATTTTCCTTTACACGTTTATCAAAATCCCTTATTTCGTCATGTGAAAATGAATCATGCAGACTTTCCATAGGGACTGTATGCTCAACAGGTGAAAATTTTTCTCCTGCCTGCCCGCCGACCTTTTGAGTAGGGGAATCGGGTGTAATGAGTTCCGGAAACTCACCTTCAATTTCTTCAAGCTGCTTCAAAAGCATATCATATTCATAATCGCTTATTTCGGGGGAGTCCTGATTGTAGTATCTGTCATTGTGGTATATGATTTGTTCACGGAGTTTGTCAACTTGCAGTTTTGCAGTTTCAATATCCATAGTAAAAAAACCTCTTTTCATTTGATTGCATGATTATTATAACGTATTTTGATATTGAAATCAACGTGAATATTGACAAAAATAAGGCTGAATGTTATGATAGAGCAAAATATTACACTGATAAAGTGAGGGGAGTTATGTTGGGGGAAAAGAAAGATGATAAATATAGTTTTGTTGGGAACAATGCTTATAGCCGTTTTTTCGGCTTTTCATTAAAGACTTTACCGACTGAAAAAGCATATCAAAAATGATGTGCTTTTTTTGGTATTGCAATTTTGGAGAAAATTTTTTATAATGATTACAGAAAATATCATGAAAGGTTATGTTGTGGGGTGAATGAGAAAGGTTATACACTCTATATCGTAGAGGGTGACTTGGTGCGAAAGTACAATACAGAGGAATTTCAGAAACGTGAAATTACCATAGGTTCTGCAAATACAGATATATTGACGGAGTCCAATACAATTTCAAAGGTGCATTTAAGGATAAATTTAAGGAATGATAAATTGTATTTTGCCGACACGGACAGCCGTGAGGGTTCTTTCATGTACAACAATACAGAATTTCAGAAACTCGAAAGCATGAAGTTCTATAAAAAAGAGGGACAGGATACTGTTATCAGATTGGGAAATTCCGTGTTGGTGATAATTGCGGATAACAAGGGTGAAAGTGAGTATTTAAAGGCAAATATTGAAAAAGGTGTTGCCATAGGCAGAAACAGGGAAAGCGATATTGTCCTGAATCACTTGGGAATATCTCAAAGACACGCTGAAATCTTGCCTGCGGAAAAAGGCAACATCGATATGTTGTATGTTTACGGAAACGAGAGGACTTTTGTAAACGGTCGTGAAGTCGAGAATGAGCAGGTTCTCAGAAACTGCGACTATATACAGATACTCAATTTTACCATGATATATTTCAACAGCTTTATAATTTATAAAAAGGTGTTTGACGGTGCAAACGTGGAATTGCACAATATCACAAAAAAGAGTATGTTCGGGAAAAAACTCCTTGATGATGTAAGTCTGAGAATAGACAGCAACGACTTTACAGCAGTAGTCGGCGGTGAAAATGCAGGCAGGTCTGATTTGATAAACGTGATAAAGGGTTTGGAGCATGAGATAAAAAAAGGTGATGTTTATTTCAACGGACTTGACTTGCTGAGCAATATAGATATGCTGAAAGAGGTAATAGGCTATGTGCCTAAAGAAAGTATACTTTTTGACAGTCTTACCCTTAAACAATGCATGAGATATGCTTTGAAACTCAAAGATTATGATGAAGTGCAGGACAAGGAGTTTGACAGGCATATCGACAGTGTGCTTGATACTCTGGGGATAATCGAGTATTCAAATATGCAGGTCGGAAGGCTTGAAGAAGATGTAAGAAAACGTGCAGATATTGCATTGGAGTTATTGGGAAATCCGAGTTTGATTATACTTGACGAGCCGAGTTTGAAGCTTGATGATGAAACGGAAAGAGGGCTTTTATATCTGTTGAGGGACATAGCAAGGCGGATGTCAAAGACGGTTATAATTTCGACAGAGAAAATAAAAAGATTGGAATTGTTTGATAAAATAATCTTCATGGGAACAGGCGGAAAAATATGTTTTTGCGGAACGCTTGACGAAGCAAAGATGTTTTTTGACACGGAGAGCGTGACGGAGATATTTAACATGATAAAAGAAAAGTCTGACTACTGGTCGGAGCAGTACAGAAATTACTTTACGTTCAATATAACTCCCCGTGAAAAGCACAAATCAAAATTAAAGCCGAGAGTGCATAAAAGAAAGCAGTTTGCGATGTATCTGAAAAGAAATTTTGAACTGCTTTTCAAGGGAAAGGCATGGAAAGTTTTGTTAATGGTGATATTGCCTGCACTTTTCGGGGGAGTGACGTATTTTATCCCGTCCGATAAAGTACAATGGTTGTATGCATTAATGGCATTTTCGGGCGTGTTCATGGGACTTTTTAACTCGATTTCGGATATAAGCGGTGAGAGAGTAATATATAAACGTGAGTGCATGGGAAATTTAAAGATACCCGTGTATATGCTTGCAAAGTATGTTCCGCAAGTTATATATGCGGTGTTACAATCACTTATCATGACAGCGGTAATGTCGGTAACAACGGGCTTTGCAGGTATGCAAAAATTTGTCATGCCTGATATATTTCTTGAAACGGCGGTAATAATGCTTGTATTGATAACTATGTCTGTATCTGTGGGACTGTTCGTATCGGCACTTGTCGGAAAGCCGTCACAGAATTTGCTTGGGTTTATCATATCGGCAGTTTGTGAGATCGGCATTTTGTGGTTAATGCAGATACTGAAAGTAAATTTCTTTATACTGCTTGCAGTTATAGCTGTCATGGTAATATTGGATATGATCGCATTGAAAAATCTTTCTCAAAGTGGGGAGTAAAAAAAACAGGGCAGAAATATCTGTCCTGTTTTTGTATGCTATGCGTTTAAGAGAACGGGCTGAGGGGTGAAGTCTGTTTCTATTATTTTATCGGAGGATGACGGAGAATAACAGAAATTGTCTATATGGTCACCTGTAAAGAAGTATTCGGGCTGTGAGGGCTGGTAATTGTAGTCGAAAGTATCTATGATAATGAGTTTTATTTTCATGCGGCTGGGGATAATATTTTTGATGTAGACACTTGCCTGCTGACCTGCATAAATGCCCTCTTTCATTTCGGCAAGACCTGCCAGATTGGGGGCAAGTTCCACAAATGCACCGTAATCCTCAACGGAACGTATAATGCCTGCAACAGTTTCACCTATTTTGAAGTTCTGAGCATTTTCCTCCCAAGTACCAAGCAGTTCCTTGTGGGTGAGGCTTATTCTGCCGTTGTCGATGGACTTTACAACAGCCCTTATTTCCATGCCGACAGAAAATCTTTCACGAGGATGTTCTATTCTTGAAACGGATATGGAGTCGATGGGGATAAGGGAAACGATACCGCAGCCTATGTCTGCAAAAGCTCCGAAAGAGTCAAGATGTGTTATTTTCGCATCTATAACATCACCTGTTGTAAGGCGTGAGATGTACTCTCTCATGCACCTTTCCTGTGCAAGCCTTCTTGAAAGTATGGCGACGGTCTTTCCGAATTCATCTTTTTTGAAGCCCGTTATGATAAAGCATACAGGGCGGTTTACTCTTGAGATCACGGCAATATCCCTTACAGTACCCTCACGGATACCTATTGCACCTTCGTCACGAGGAATTATGCCTTTCATTGAGCCAAGCTCGACAATGAGGTTATGTGAAGAGTCGCATACAACAGCCCTTGCTTCCAAGATCTTCCCGTCATGGTAAGCGTCGGTGAGCTGTGCGGGTGACTGCAAAGAGGAGAGGTTCTCCAAAGTGTTGATAAGTCTGCCTTCAGGATAATATCCTGTCATTTTGCGTTCATTCCTTTCTTCATTATGCTTTTCTCAACATCTATATGAAATAAAAATTTCTTTTATTACACTTCCCGACTTGAAATATTTTGATATGTATTGTAAAATGATGAATAAATGCAAAGTGCATTGATCGTGTTGAGGTAAGGATATATTAACATTTTGTAATGGAGAAAAATGTTGATTAAAGGGTTAAAAAAATTTAATTTTAAGGAGAAAAAGAAATGAAAGATGACATTATAAAAGCAGATTCGTATGATTTTGACCGTCGGATAGAGAATGGTATAAAGCTTGTATTTTTCTATGAGGAGTTCAATGCACACTGCAAGGCACTTGAACAGGTACTTGAAGAAGTGGCAGATGTTTATTATGATTATGCAAGGGTGATAGCAATAGATGTGGAGCAGTCGTCCGATGTAGCGGACGTTTTTGCAGTTGATACCCTTCCGAGTGTGATAATATTCAAAGACGGGAATATTATGGCAAGGATAGAGGGAGTGAATCCCCCGACGGTCTATGAAAATGCGATAGAGGATATAATGTAAAAAAGACTGCACGGTGAAATATCGTGCAGTCTGATTTTTTTAGAATTTGTCGGCAAATGCTTTCAATTGGTCAAAATCAAGTTTACCGTTGAGGAGCTCTCCCTCCGTCACATATGCGTTGGGAACGAGTTTCTGTAAAGTTTCGGCAGCCTTTCCGAAGCGACTTCCGCCTGAAGTGGCAAAGAGGATTATTTTTTTACCTGAGAAGTCATAGCTTTCAAGGAAGGTATTTATAATAGTGGGGGCGATGTACCACCATATCGGGAAGCCCAGAAAAATCGTGTCATATACAGAGATATTTGCATTCATGTCTGCAAGCTGAGGACGGGAAGCATTATCCTTCATCTCAACGGAAGAACGGCTTTTAGGGTTCTGCCAGTCAAGGTCGGCACTTGTGTAGGGAATTTTGGGTTTTATCTCATAGATATTTGCCCCTGCGGCATTGGCAAGAGCTTTTGCAGCATTTGCCGTAACGCCTGTTGCGGAAAAATAAGCAACCAACTTCTTATTCATAAAAACATCATTTCCTTTCAAATAGAGTTGAGAGTGGAGCAGGTTCGGACTCGTATCTCTTGTGCAGGGCGGAAATTTTAAAAACTCCACTCTTCACTCTCCAAACTCCACTCTTTTTATTTATCTGTGGCGACCGCCGCCGCCACCGCCGCTTCTGCCACCGCCTCTGTGACCGCCGCCACCGCCGCTGTGATGACTGCCACCGCTGCTGCTTGACTGTATACGCACTTTTGAAACGTGTGTACCGAGAAACATATCGACTTTATTATTGACAAAAGTCTTGTTGCTTGAAGTGTAAACGGAAGCACTGACAGGTGTCTTGAATTTGTACGAGCTTTTGACAACGAAGAACATTATTAATGCGGTGAGAAAGCCCACAGCGACTGCCACAAGCGATACACCTTTCCAATGTTTGAACGGACGGGGCATAGTTTCGGATTCGATTATCTGACCGTTGAGAACATAAATATATTTGTTCGTATCAGAGTTATAATAATATACATCATTTTCGGGACCGAGATTTTTATAATATTCAAGCTGTTCGCAAAAAACTTTCAGACCGGCATATATATCTCTGAAATAAATCTCTTTACCGCTTGGGGGGAATTTGGTATGCACTTGTGCAAGTATCTTGTCAAGCCTGCTGTCAAGTGTATCGTCCTCGCCGTACATTCCCGAATAATACAGAAACGGCTCACGATAGGAATACATATCATCATAAGCGTTATAATATCCGTCAAGGTCAACATAGAAAAATACAGTACCTGTTTTTGGGGACTGACCGAATATAACTTTTGCTCCCATTTCCGTAAAATTATTGGTAGCTTTATCTGTACGGCTTTTTCCGCCCGTGTAGACTGCAAGATTAAAGCCTATCTTCTTTGAAGTTTCTTTCAGCAAAGATATGATCTGCTGTTTTTCGCTTTCCGTAAACCTCTCTGACTCGTCACAATAATAAACCGTTTCATCAAGATAGTAGTCATTTTTATAGAAAGTTTTTTCATCATCAATGGTTTGTCCGTACTCTACCCAAATCCCCGAATGACTGTCATAATATTCATCATTGTAATAATTATTATCGTAATACTCGTCATCGTAATATTCGTCATCGTAATATTCGTCATCGTAATATTCATCTTCAGTGTATACGTCTGTATCGGGGACGTTTTCCGCAAAAACCGTGATATTGCCGAATATCAGCGTTAATGCAAGCAAGGCAGTAATAAAAAATCTTTTTTTCATCTGAAAAGGTACCCCCCTCCGAATATCAGGGCTGCGGCGGCAAGACCTGCCAAAATACAGCCTATCAAGAGTTTTTTCGTGGAGATAGGGAGTTCACCTGCAATTTTGCCTGTCTGACCGTTTATTGCATATTCCCACATCTTGCCGTCATAGCTGAACGTCATAAACCACACCGGCAAAAGCATATATCTCCAACTGAGTGTGTTTATTTTGTCTTTCTGATGTCTGCTTTTGACGGCTTGGTAATGTATAGTTCCGTCTGCAACAGTCTTGTTGTTGGCAAACATTCTTTCCTTTATTCTCGGAAGCATACGCTCTTTATCAACATCATACTTGTCTGCAAAAAATCCGCTGAGATATGCCATGTTAAAAGGTTTTGCCTGTTTGTAGTCGAAAGGCTCTATGGATTCCATTAAGGCATCTTCTATTTTCTTTGAGCCGTCGGCAGGTATGCCCTCATAGTTTACTGTTATATCTCTTTCAACTTTATATCTGCTTGTTTCGGTATAGCGGTATTCTCCGCTTGTCCAGCGGCGGTAGTTTTCGCAGTAGGCTTCTACATGGGAAGATGTCGAAGAATTTGCTACCCAGAACGGCACATACAAGCCTGTAAGTTTTTCTATCTGCATGGCAGAGGTGAGGTCTTTCGGTGCAAACAGCTTTCCTTTTGCCCAAGTTTTGAATATATCAACGGCTTTGTTACGGTCAAGTGTGAACGGCAGCACCATAGAAGGCTTATACTGACCGTCAACACGTCCTTTAAGGATAACGGGATTGTGGCAGTAATAGCAGAATGAAGCAGCCGTATTTTCATCGCTGACGATCTCCGCCCCGCAGCTCGGACATGAGTACAGTTTTGCTTCTTCTTCAAATGCCGCACGTTCATCCAGTTCTTCCTGAGATATTTCTCCCTCAGGCGGAATATGGTCAGCACCCTGATAGTATTCGTCATATATCTCCTGTTGTTTTTCCATATAGTCGTTGACCTGCTGTTCCGTAAACTCGCCTTTACAGTATTCACAGGTGAATTTCTGTACGTCAGGCGAGAATTTCAGGTCGGCGTTACAGTTCGGACAGTGAAATTGTTTAGCCGAGTTGCCCATAAAAACACTCCTCCATTGATCTTTATAACTCAATGATACTACAAATATACATATATTGTCAATCGCAAAAAATCTGTTTTTTATACAGCACCTGCAACAGCTATCGTCATACATATGATATTTCCCGCACCGCTCTCTTTCAGCACTTTACAACATTCTGCAAGTGTATTTCCCGTTGTGACAATGTCATCTATCAGAAGAATATCTTTATCTCTGATAAGGTCTTTGTTCACAGGCTTATAAATGCCTTTTACATTCTGTACTCTCTCGGAAAAACTCAGATCATGCTGATTTTTATTTTGACGTATTTTCTCCAGCAAGGGTTTTACAGGCTTGCCGAGTTGTTCTCCGACATATTCCGCAACAAGTGCCGATTGATTGAAACCACGTTCATTTTTGCGTATTTTCGACAGCGGAACAAATGTTATCAGATCAAACTTATCGATAATAGCTTCATGTTCTGTCACTTGACAAATGGCTTTTGCATAGCTTCGGGCATTGAAGGAACTGCCGTGAAATTTGAAGTCGATGATAGAGTTTCGCACAGCAGCTTCATAGGCAAAGGGTGCAATGCAAAGAATACCTACAGGTGTCATCATCTTTTTCGGCTCTTTCGGGAAATTCCTCAAACATTCTTCACATTCGGTCAAGCCCGATCTGATGATTTTTCGGCAGTACGGGCATTGATGGGGAAAGAAGCATGACAGTGCAAATTCAAAAAAATTACTTTTCATTTGATTTCCTCCTGTTTAAAAATTTTGAAGTCGTCTGTATCGAGAAATTCCGCAAGCGTTATTCCAAAAACATTCAAAAATATATTTCCGTATTTGATATGAAATTTTCGGACAAAGCATGGTCTTTATTTCGTCCTTTGATGCGTATTAAAAAATAAAAATTGTTGATATTTATTGTAACTTGTTGTATAATTTTAAAGAGATGTAAAATTTTGTTGAAAGGCGGTCATTTTTGTATGGAATATACCGACAGGTCTGCAAAAGAATTCTTTCAGGCGGTCAATTACAGAAAACTTCAGTATATTTTTTCAAACGGCTCTTTATTCAGGCTTTCATGTGCCATGTCAGCATTTACGGTATTTGTGTTTCTGAAGGCAATGGTTTCCATGTTCGGTTCAGTCAAGTTGGATGAGCTTCAATCTGTATACCATATGGCGGGATACGACAATATGACAACGGGGATCGTTGATCTGTGTTTCATAGGAGCGGCGGCGATAATACTTTGTCTTATAACAGCATATCTGTTCAGTGCATTGAGCGAGTTCCGAAAAGGCAGGCTCGATAAGGCAGAGAAAAATATGAAAGCTGTAAGAATATCATTGTCAGCGGCACTTTGCTTTACGGTCATTTTAGGGGTATTTTCGCTTTTGTCGGTGAGGACTCTTGATTATTACTATGAGCTTGCATCAAAGTTTTACGGCGGACTTACCAATCACTCCAGAGAGTTGTTTATCAGAACCATGTTTTTCGGGATAATTGCGATCGTGGCAGAGATATTGATGATAAAGCTGTCTTCAAAGATAGTGCATCTTATGGATGGCGACTTTGAAAGGAATAATATCAGTTTTTTTGAAACAGGTATGCTGATCGTACTCAGCTTTGAGATAGTGAATGCAGCTTGGGAAAATCTTTATGATATACTGCATTTTGATTATAAAACGGCGGGAGAGTATCCTGCCGGACTTGCAATGATGCTTGTGTCGTTTATGATCTTTTTGGCGGCAATATTCGTTGTCATATTCCTGATCGAAGCGGTGGTGAGGTATTTGTTATATGATGAGCCTGAATTTGAGATGTTTTTCGGGGAAGGATTTGAAAGCAGGGTATTCAGTGACGAACCTTTGACTTACGGACAGAATGAAGGTTATAAACTGCACTTTGAGATACCGCATACGGAATATCCCGATTTTGAAGAAAGTGACGGTGAAAAATATGGATAATTATATTTACAGGGAACGTCGGCTTTCCAAGACAGAAGAAATGTTTCAGGCAGTGTTTACATCGAAAGCGGTGCTTGCATTTATCATAATGTCATTTACTGTCTTGGCAGGAAGTATTGCTTTTTCAGCATTAAGTTTTTCGGCTTCACAGTATCTCACGTTGGAAAATTTTGATATAATTTATGAAATGTTTCCGGATTTTGGAGAAGATGTCAGTTCGGCTTACAATGGGCTGTATTATTCTACACAGTTTTTCGGATATTCGTTTTTGGTAGTGGGCGGAGTGTATTTATGGATAGCAATAGGCACACTTATCGTATATAAGCGTTCAAAGGTGCTTAATTCACAGTATTCTCCACGTGCAGGCTTTACAGTCCTGCAGGCTTTCGGTATCACAAAGATCGTTTTGGAAGGCTTTTCGACAATGTTGAGTGCTTTTTTGGGACTCGGACTTCTCTTGAAAGCGGAAACATTCCTTGCAGGAATTATTGTTTGTGCCTTCATCGCCGTCAATTTCATGTACACTGTCAGTATAATTGTATTTTGTTCATCTGTCAAGAAGACCATTGACGGAGTGATGCCGTCCTCATCGGGAGCGGGAGTTTTGCAGTTCAGTTCATTCATTACAGGTGTTTTCACAGGTATAATTTCCGCCATCCTGATGTTGTATATGATAGTTTTGTTTGTGGAGGCGGCAAAGCTTGAAGCTCCCGCACAAGCGAAAAATGTTATTTCAGTTTTGACACTGTCATTAACGGGAGAGGCAGTGATATTGTTGTTGATGTCGGTGACGCATTTTCTTATATTTGCAATAGTAAGGCACTATGCCAAAAAACTGCCTATAGCAATGAATGCCGAACAGGTATACAGGCAGAATATGTCAAATCTCTATCCCGAACAGCAGTATCCGCAAAATCAGCCATATCAGCCGACCGAAAATTATAACGGCTATACATCATATCAGCAGACTCAGAACAATTATAACGGTTATGTTCCGTATGATCTCCAAAACAGTCAGTCTGCACCCGCAGATGACCTTCATTTGCAGGCAGACTATACTCAATATCCGCCTTACGATCCGACTAAAAAATATTAAGGGGGATCAAGATGGAAAAGTCGAAGATACAGGAAGTGTTCTCATCAAAGACGGTGCTTTTTATAATAATATTGCTGTTGCTGAGGGGACTGTGCTATATTCCTTACGGAGTATTTTATGTTAATGAAACAGTAAAAGGTCTCGATTATATAAGGCTTTTGGGATTCTTCAACTTCGTGATGGCAGCAGAAAAGATAGTTCCTGCTTTTGCATTGACGGCGGTGTATGCAAGCTGTAAAGGCGATTTCAATGAGAAAAAATATCAGACAGACTTGTTTATAATGAGAGTGATAATTATAACAGTCAGTGTTGTATGGGCGGCAATGTCGGTGATAGGAATGAATTTTCTGAATTATCTGTCAAGCTCCGTGAACGGATTTTTGATATTCATTTTATTTCCCATGTTGCTTTTCAACACGCTGAAATTCATATCTCTGTCTATATCATGCGGCTATGCAAAGAAATTCATATACGGCAAATGGATAAGATTGCTTTTGATGAGTTCAATGGGAATGTTTGTATGTGATCTGCTGTTTTTGGCATCAATTGCGGGCGAAATGGTGATAATGCATTTTGTGCCTTATATAATTTCGGCAGCTATAGATGTATTTATATTTATCATGGCATGGAAATACAATAAAATAAAAGGAGATGCAAAAGATGAATAAGGGTATCCTCAAATCAAAAAGAATGATAGGCATGATAATATCACTTGCGGCAGGTTCAGTGATAATGCTGGGTTTTGCGGTTTATATGTTCATATTTGCGGCACAAAGTCAGGAAATATATTTTGGTGACACCGGCTCTTTCGAGGAAAGACTCGATAAAAGCAGGATGGTCTTATACTGTATCGCTATAGGCGATCTTCTCATAGCAATAGAAAAGATCATTCCTCTTATCGCTTCGATACTCATGTATAAAAAATATCCCGATAAAAAGGGCTTGAAATTGCTCAAAGGCATTGCGATAACGGCAGCAGTATTTTATTGTATTTTCTTTGCGGTGCTGCTCGTATGGTCGTTCATATATGCCCGTCAGAACGGAAAGTTTGTATGGAGGGCTTTCGGAACTGCTATTTTGCCTACATTTGTCATGCTGTTCCCTGCACTTAAATTTATCTCTCTTACAATGACAACTTCATCTGTACAGAAAAACGTGTCAAACGGAGTGATACTTCTTGCTATCATCACGGCATTGCTTACAGTAAGCGGTGTATTGTCTGCAATAGATGCATTCGGCGGTGCTTATATGTTCCTGAATCTGAATCTTGCCGTTGTATTTATCTTACTTGCAGCAGAAAATCTTTTTTTGTTCCTGATGACCAGAAAATATCTTGCGATGCTCGGAGAAGAAAAAAAGAAACTTTCCTCTGACAAGAAAGAAGAAAAGGCTTGAATTGTTATTTGAAATAGGTTATAATACCGTTATTGAAGAAAAAAGGAATTTCTATCGGAGGGAAACAAAATGAAAAAAATAATTGCGGCGATCTGCGGTGCAGTCACGGCTGTGTCGCTTGCAGGCTGTATGCAGTCGGGACCGAAACTTGAAAAAATATCAACGGAAAGTGCCCCTGATCCCGATACCGTCAAAGCATCAGACTATGCTGATAATCTTGAAGGACTGGAAAAATATCTCACGGCACTTGATTACTTACCGAAAGAGGCTGCTCCAACAGAAATGCTGTCCGGTGTTATAGGTGCAAAAAGCGGTGACAGATACCAGTTTATAGTTGATAAGGCAACTGTTATAGTTGAACTGTATGAGTATGATACAGACAGTCTTGGGGAAGAAGGCAAACGTGTTCTCAACGAGGTCAAGACTAACGGTGAATTCCATGTATTTGACGAAAGTGTGCAGATCGATGAAAACATCGCCTACAAAGCCGAGCTTTCCGAAAACGGAAAATATCTGCTTATCTATAACGATACTTCAACGGATATACCCAATGTACAGCGTAAGGCTGACTTTACACAGAAAGTTAAGGATTTCTACAAATAAAAAACAGGCTGCCGCATTTTTTGCGACAGCCTGTTTTTATATTCCTTTCGCATAATTCTGAAATTCCTCATGTGTACCGTTGAAGATATTCATATCAATGTATTTTTCTTCACCTTTGTAGCCGTCAAGTTCGCCCTTGTCGGAATACTGCCAAAAACGCCATTTTCTGCCGTCAGCGAAATTCGGTACTGCAAGCGTGTTTCTTATCCATACATCATAATCGGCATATTCACCTGAAAGATAGGTACTGTATGATTTTGCTGTCGCATAGATAACGGGTTTTAACTTATAGTGTTCTTCCAAGAGATCAAGCATGATTTGAAGTTCCCTTGCCACTTCATCACGGCTTTTAGGGGAATTGGTATATTCCCCGTAAAATTCGAGGTCGATTACAGGCGGAAGCATATTTTCCGTCAAGGGTACGGTTTTTATAAAATTATCGGCTTGGGTATCACCACTGCTGTCATAGCTGAAAAAATGGTATGCACCCCATCTTAAAGGAGTTTTTTGCACTTCTGTACAGTTGTATCCAAAATTCCTGTCAACAAAGGAACTTCCCTCAGTTGCCTTGATGAATGCAAAGTCAATTCCCTGTTCGGAAAGTGTCTGCCAGTCTATTTTTCCCTGATATGACGATACGTCAACGCCACGCACGGGATATTCTTCTTTTGAGGGATTTATCTGCATAAAGCCGTTGAAAAACAGTACGGCAGGTATGACTGAAACTGCCGTTATCACAGCTATCACTATTGCGAATATGATGATTCTTTTCTTCATAAATTCACTCTCCACTCTCAACTCTCCACACTCAATTATATACTATTATAACAAATTTGTCAAAATACCGTTGCAATAAAAAAAGATTTTTTTTATAATATATTTGTAAAAAAATTGAGAGGAGAATTTTGATGGAAGTAAGAAAAATTCAGGCAAGTGTCATAACGGATACAGTCAAAAAGCTGTTCATGGACATGAACTATTTTATTGGAGAGGATATTCTGACGGCTCTGAAAAATGCACAGGAAACAGAAACGTCCCCGACAGGTAAAAATGTGTTGGCACAGCTTATTGAAAATCATAAGATCGCAAGTGAGGAAGAAGTGCCTGTCTGTCAGGATACGGGTATGGCAGTGCTTTTTGTGGAATACGGCGATAAAGTTATCATTGAAAACGGCAGTTTTGAAGAAGCTGTTCAGGAAGGTGTCAGACGTGCATACATTGACGGCTATCTCAGAAAGTCAGTTGTCAGTGATCCCGTTTTTGACCGTGTGAACACAAAGGACAATACACCTGCAATTATTTATACAAGTATCGTTTCGGGTGATAAAATAAAGATATTGGCAGGCTGTAAGGGTTTTGGAAGTGAAAATATGTCTGCAATAAAAATGCTCACGCCGTCTGCGGGAATTGAGGGAGTAAAGAAATTCATTCTTGACACCGTGAAATATGCCGGACCTAATCCGTGTCCGCCGATAGTTGTGGGAGTGGGAATAGGCGGTACTTTTGAAAAAGCTGCCATGCTTGCAAAAAAGGCGACTTTAAGACCTGTTGATACCAAAAATCCCGATGAAAGATATGCGGTTTTGGAAGATGAACTTTTGACAGAGATAAATAAAATGGGTTTCGGACCTGCGGGACTTGGCGGAATCAATACGGCGATAGGCGTGAATATAGAAACATTTCCGACACATATAGCCGGAATGCCCGTTGCGGTGAATATATGCTGCCATGCCGCAAGACATAAGGAAACTGAAATTTGAGAGGTGCATAATATGAAAAAGATAAATCTTCCGCTGACAGATGACGTTATAAACGAACTGAAAGCAGGCGACAGTGTTTTAATAACGGGTTCGATGATAACGGGCAGAGATGCCGCTCACAAGAGATTGTATGAACTCATTGAAAAAGGCGAGGAATTGCCTGTGAATATCAAGGGTGAAGTGATATATTACGTCGGACCTGCACCTGCTAAACCCGGTCATGCCGTAGGACCTGCAGGACCTACTTCAAGCTACAGAATGGATAAATATACTCCCGCATTACTTGACAGAGGTCTTAAAGGCATGATTGGCAAGGGGGCAAGAAATCAGGAAGTCATTGATTCAATGATAAAAAATAATGTCGTATATTTTGCGGCGATAGGCGGTGCAGCGGCACTTATTTCAAAGAGTATCAAAAAAGTTGAAGTCCTTGCATACGAGGACTTGGGAACGGAAGCAATATACAGATTTGAAGTAGAGGACTTTCCGGCAATAGTGGCGATAGATTCTCACGGGAACAGTGTTCTTGCAAAATAAGAGAAAATCGGCATATATAAACCCGAAAAAGTATGAAATCAAAAATTTGTCACGCAGTCTTGAAAAAATGGAATATCACCGACTCACGTTACAACAGCCGTACAGATATATTTCTGTACGGCTGTTATGGTGATTATTTCAGTTTGTGAAGTTTGGCGGTATCGGCAATGACGATAAGCCGCATTGTCTTTTTGAGGGGTTTTTCGGGATCGATATTAACGGTAGCCTTGCCGTCCTCAATGATGGAAACAATGTTGATGGAATACTTTTTTCTGAGATTAAGTTCAAGAAGGCTTTTGTTTTCCCATTCAGGTCTTACGTCAAGCTCCACCATAGAAACATCGCTTGATATTTCGAGTATATCGACAAATCCCGAACTGAGCAGATTTTTTGCAAGTCTTATTCCCGATTCCTGTTCGGGTAGTATGACTCTGTCTGCACCGACTTTGCTGAGTATTTTGCAGTTCATTTCGCTTGAACATTTTGAGATGACCGTTTTCACGCCCATTTCCTTGCAAAGCATGGCTGCCATAACGCTTGCTTCAAGATTTGTCGCCATTGATATTATCACGACATCTATGTCGGAAATGCCGAGCTGCTTCAAAACCTCCGGATCGGTCACATCGGCACATTTACAGTACGGTATATCTGTGACAGCCTCGTTTACTTTTTCCTCATCGATGTCAACTGCAAGTACCTCTGCACCGTTATCGACAAGTTCCTTTGCAACGGCAGTACCGTATCTTCCAAGTCCGAAGACAGCGTAAGTTTTATTGTTTGCCATTTTTATCTCTCCTTTATATCATCCGATACTTATATCCTCAACGGGATCTTTGATGATATTATTTTTATTTTTCTTTGTATTGAACGCTATCAAAAGCGAGATAGGACCGACTCTTCCGAGATACATGGTAACGATTATGATGAGTTTTCCCCATATATTCAGTGTGGGAGTCAAGTCTCTTGTAAGTCCAACTGTCGCAGTGGCACTGACCGTTTCATATGCAATGTCCATAATATCCGCATTGGTGACGGCAGAAAGCAATATTGTTGATATAAACATTATCATAAAAGAAACGGTAACAACAGCAACAGCTTTGCTGATAGCCTGTTTTGATATTCTTCTTCGGAACATAGAAAGTTCCTGCTTGTTTCGTATAGCCGCAAGTGCTGAGTACAGCAGTACAGCCATTGTAACGGTTTTGACACCGCCGGCAGTTCCCACTGGAGAGCCGCCTATGAACATAAGAAAGAGAGAAAAAACTGCAGAAGTATTGGTGAGGGTATTCTGGGGAACAGAAGCAAAACCCGCTGTTCGAGTTGTCATGGATTGGAAGAAAGATATTTGCAGCTTGTCAAAGATGGACATATTTCCTATTGTCAGAGGATTATTATATTCAAAGATGAAAAATCCGAGAGTTCCGACAGCAAGCAATACTGCTGTAGCTGTAAGAGCGATCTTGCTGTGCAGGGATAATGCCGAAAGGCATTTGAATCTCTTTTCGGGGAAGCATTTTGATACTCTGATAACGTCCCACCAAACAACATAACCGATACCTCCCAAAATGACCATCAGGCTTGTTGTAAAATTGACCATCGGGTTCAATGCATACGGGCAAAGACTGTTTTCGGATATGATGTCGATACCCGCATTGCAGAATGCGGATATAGCATTGAATACGGATATCCATATACCTTTCCAACCGTATTGCGGTATGAATACCGTCATATATAGTAAAGCTCCCAGACCTTCTACGATAAATGTGCCTTTGAGTACGGCTTTGATGAATCTGACCATTCCCGACATGGAGTTCAGATTGAAAGCATCCTGCATGAGTATCCTGTCTTTCAGTCCGAAACGACGGTTCAGGCTGATAAGGATACCTGACATTATGGTAACGATACCGAGACCGCCTATCTGTATCATGATAAGAATGATGATCTGTCCGAAAACGCTCCATGTGCTGAACACGGGCAGAGTGACAAGTCCCGTTACACATATGGAAGTAGTTGCGGTGAAAAGGGCATCTACATACGGTATCGGTTTTCCGTCAGCCGAACTTATCGGCAGTGAGAGCAGAATACTTCCTATGAACACCCCTATGAGAAAACTGAGCATTATCATCTGTGTCGTAGAAATATTCAATTTGAATTTTTTCAATTTTCTTCCCCCATTCACAATACACAATGCACCAACATTATAACATAAATTTTTATGTTTATCAATGATCATTGATATGAAAGTACCGCTTCGGAATACATCACAACACCGTTTATTATATTCGGGTGGATGTGATCGAGAAGGTAAGTTCTGTCAGGGGAAACGGAAAGTTTATTTCTTATATATGGGTTGGGATCAATGAATTTCTGAGAGTTGTCGGAGCAGTATTGCTTGAGTGCGGAGGAATATTCATTGTTCAGAGCTGTTTTGTCTGCAAATGACAGCGAACAGAACGGATCGCCGTCTGTGGAATACCATGGAGCAATGAACACAAATTCAGGATCGGCAGACTTTGTTTTAAGCAATTCTTTCAGTTTATCAAGCCTTTCGATATAGCTTTCGGCAGTCATGGCACACATACTTTCATCACGGTAACGGACATCATTTGTTCCAAGTGCGATAACATACACGTCGGCATAAGGTATCTCGGCGGCATGGTCTGTCATGTAAGATACGGTACAGCCGCCTTTGGAATAATTGAGGAAAGCCTTATCCGGAAAGAACTCTTCAACAGGTTCATACCATGGACAGCCGCCGTTTTTCGTACCTTCGGTAACGCTGTCTCCTATGAAGCAGATAGTATTTGCTTTGCTCAGAGCTTTGTAGAGTGTACCCTTTTTCATATCATCTGTTACGGCAAGTCCCGAAGCTTTGGAACGTATGAAGCCGTTTTCATCGAAGTAATATCTTTCGGTCACAGATGAAATATCCATTTTGCTTCCGAATATGACTTCCGTTATTATGTCATTGGAATTTGCGGCAAGTGTAATATCATCTGTGGTAAGCTGCTTTCTCAGTTCGACATCGTTCATTATGCTGTAAACGGGTACAGCACGATAATTGCCGTCAGCTCTTGAATGGGTATAAAGCGGTACGATACTGCCGCCTGTGACCTTTTTGGAAGAGCGGTCGATATACACATCAATGAGCATACTTGTATCGCCCTGATTTTCACGGTAGATATTGGCAAAATTTCCCGGACAGTACGCCGTGAAAACTTTTTTGCCATTGTATTCCTCTATTAATGCAGGTTCTACGACATGGGGGTGATCGCCGAGTATAATATCTGCACCGTTTTGTTTGAATATTTCAAACCATGCGGTTTGTTCTCCATCGATACCATTGGAAAACTGTGTACCGATATGCGGAAGCACCATTATCAGATCGGGTGAAAGAGCCTTTGCCTGTCGGAAGTCCTCTTCAACGGAAAGTTTCAGTTTTTCAAACAGTTCTCCTTCATTGCCTGATATGACGGAAGTTAAATAAGCATATTTTCCGTTTTCCGTCAGTTGATTGATGTCCGTGTAGTTGCTGCCGTAGGTGTAGGAGAGGACGGCAATTTTTATATTTTGACACTCTATCAGCTTGACACGGTTATTTTTCTTGTCATCGGGAGTTTTATATGAGCCTGTATGGTCAAGTCCTATCTTATCAAGTACGTCGATGGTTCGGAGTGCCCCTTTTTCTCCCTTGTCCAGAAGGTGATTATTTGCAGTGGTGACAAGGTCGAAGCCTGCATTTTTGACAGCCGATGCAAATTCATCGGGGAAGTTGAGATACAGTTCCTTTTCGTCATCAAAGTTGCTTGAAGTGTATCCTGCCTCAGCCCCTGCCATCGGTCCTTCAAATACGCCTACCGCAAGATCGGCAGAAGAAATATAAGGCTCTGCATACTCAAATACATCAGAAAAATCATATTTACTGCCGTCATAGGCACGTTTGACCTGATCCTCCAACAGTATCAGATCGCCTGCAAATGTGATCCTGAAAGCGTTGTCAAAGGCGTTTTTCTGTTCTTTGGTCATAGTGGGATATATTATATCCTGCTGTGTATTTTCTGTCACTTCATCACTATATGCGGGAGAGGAAAGCCGACCGAGATCACTGAATGAGAAATTCTTGTATGCACTCAGCACAACTGAGATGACAAAACCTAATGCTACACAAAGTGCTGTCAGCTTTGAGAGGTTGAATTTTTTGTTGTCGGATGTAAAAATATCCGTTCCGGCTTCAAGGAATCTGTTAAGGTATCTTGCAGCAATATCGTTTCCGAAAATGATGCATATTACGAATGCAGACAAGACCGAAATGAGCATGATATAAGCCGGTGGCAGACCGATGATGATGTCACTCAGCAAAAGTGTGACAGGTCTGTGCAGTATGAATATCCATAGAGAGTTTCGTCCGAATGAAGTCAGAAGGGGGATATTTTTTTGGGGAGCAAGACATCTTATGCTGTATATGGCAAGGAATGCAATGATATACAGTATTATCCTTCCGAAAGGATCGGCGGCATGAGAATAGCCTGTCATCTGGAAGTCGCCGTCAGTGTAGCCGAAATAGCTGTAAGCCACGAAAGCAAGCATACCTGCACACAGAAGTGTCAGTATACCGACAGATGCCCTTTTGATATATTTTTTGCTGATAAGGGCGTTATTTTTTTCTTCAGTCAGCTTGTAGCCTGCCATGTAATACGGATAGAATCCGATGATCCTTGCAGCAGCAAAGGTGTTGTCAACGGTCGGATAGAATCCGATGAAAACAGCCGTGACAAACAGTATGAGATTTATCTCCTTGAATTCGGCAATATGATGTGCCGTCAATCTCCAGACGATCAGTGCAATGAGATACCAATAGGAATACATCGGCTGCAGGAGAGATGTGAAGCCATAGATGAATCCCATGATACTGTTGAAGATGAAATAAAGAAATATCAGTTTTATTATGACCGTAAAGCTGCGTGAGTTCGGGCTTTTGCCGAAAAATCCCGATACAAAAACAAATGCAGGCATATGGAACATATAAATATAGTCTACCGTTGCATTGACGGCAGGAAAGCTATTCTGCAACTGAAACAGTATGTGTGCAAACACGACAAGCAAAATAAGAAAACCTTTGATATTATCCCAGTAGGCACTGCGTTCACTTTTCTTTAACATTCCGATACTTCCTTTCATACAGTTAAGAGTTTTGTTATGTCATTGACAGCTTTTAAAACTGTTTCCTGACCGAACTGATTCTCATATTTATAGAAAGCGTAAAAACTTCCCATTATCTGATAGGTCATCCTGACATTTGCCTCTGCATCATGCTTAAGGTGAGGAAATTGGCTGAATATCAATTTTTTTATCTCGGTTTCAATGCATTCTGGCAGTTTTGCAAACTGCGAGCC
This sequence comes from uncultured Ruminococcus sp., assembly GCA_902800005.1. Lineage (GTDB taxonomy): Bacteria > Bacillota > Clostridia > Oscillospirales > Acutalibacteraceae > UBA1213. The sequence goes on from CADCCP010000013.1 coordinate 50,395, forward strand.
GGAAAAAAGTATATAAACGATACTTTTGTTGGCATAGTAGCCGTTTATTATCTGCTCATTGGCTTTCGGGAGATTATATATAATATCTTTCGGATCGCTGAGATGTGAAAGGATGTCCTTGATTATCTGTTGCTGGAGGCTGTCGGAAAGATCATATATATCCCTGTAGTGCAGGTAAAAAGTAGCCTTGCTGATCTCCGCAAGCTCACACAGCTCCTTGACGGTTATTCTTTCAAGCGGCTTTTTGGAACGTATCTGCAAAAAAGCATTGCTGATACTTCTTCTTGTCTTTTTTTCTCTGATGTCCATGATTTTTTTCTCCTTGTCAATTTTAGAATAGTGTCAATTACTTGACGTATGTATAAAAATGTAAATTGATTTTCACAAAAAAGCTGTTATAATTATTATAGTAGATAAAACAACTACAGTCAATTATCGAGGAGGATTTTTTTATGGATTTCATGGGATTTTACACAGGAAAAATTTTCGATGCGTATGAATGGCTCGGCTGTCGCTATGAAAACGGCAATACTTCTTTTCGTACATTCGCCCCTCAGGCAAGCAAAGTTGAACTTTTGATCGACGGCAGAACTGTCGAAATGAAGAAGACTCACAACGGTCAGTTTTTTGAAGCTATCCTGTCCGATGTGAAGTGCGGTGCAAAGTACGAATACAGGATACATTCACGTGGAAAGTTTGTCGATCACTGCGATCCATACGGTTACTACATGGAAAAACGTCCCGACCACAAGTCTATTGTATGGGATCTGAAAAGCTATAGGTTTACAGATGACGAGTGGATGAAAAAACGCTCCGACATGAAAAACAAGCCCCTGAATATATATGAGATACACGCCGGCTCTTTCAAAAAGCCCGGTGAACAGCCTGACAGTTGGTACAACTATGAAGAACTCGGAAATGTACTGATACCGTATCTGAAAGAGTGCGGATACAACTATGTGGAGTTCATGCCTTTGGGTGAACATCCGTGTGATGAGAGTTGGGGCTACCAGACAACAGGCTACTTCGCCCCCACAAGCCGTTACGGTAATCCCACTCAGCTTATGAAACTCATTGATATGCTTCATAAAAATAACATAGGTGCTATCATCGACTTCGTACCTGTACATTTTGCCATAGACAGCTACGGTCTTGCTCAGTATGACGGAAGTCATCTTTACGAATATCCGAGTAACGATGTAGGTGTGAGTGAATGGGGAAGCTGTAACTTCATGCACTCACGTGGAGAAGTCAAGACTTTTCTCCAATCAAATGCAAATTACTGGTTGAAAGAGTATCACTTTGACGGTATCAGAATGGACGCTATCAGCAGGATAATCTATTGGCAGGGTGATGAAAGGCGTGGCGTGAACAGTCAGGCGGTAGACTTTGTGAAAAACATGAATGACGGCTTGAAAAAGATAAATCACGGCTGTATGACCATTGCAGAGGACAGCACGAGTTTTAAAGGCATTACCGCAGATACCAATAAAGGCGGTCTGGGATTCGACTATAAATGGGACTTGGGCTGGATGCATGATACTCTTGATTACTTTGCACTCTCACCCGCAGACAGAAAAAAGGCTTATCACAAGCTGACTTTCTCCATGCTGTACTTCAAGGACGAAAATTATCTCCTGCCTTTGTCGCATGATGAAGTTGTTCACGGCAAGGGTACTATACTGAATAAAATTTACGGCAACTTTGACGAGAAACTTTGTCAGGCAAAGGCTCTCTATATGTATATGCTCATGCACCCCGGCAAACAGCTCAATTTCATGGGAAACGAGCTTGCACAGGAACGTGAATGGGATGAAAAACGTCAGCAGGATTGGTATTTGCTTGGACGTGATAAACAGCGTATGTTCCATGAGTATATGAAAAGACTCAATTCCATCTATCTGAATGACAGTGCCATGTATGAAGATGACTACAAGCCCGAAGGATTTGATTGGGCTGACTGTCATCAGGAGGACAAACTCATTTATGCGATAATCAGGAGATCGAAAAAATCAACACTTCTTGCAGTATTCAACTTGAATAACGTCACACAGAACTATTCTCTTGAACTTGAAAAGGCTAAGAGATTTGATACACTTCTTTGCAGCGACTGGGGAAGTTGCGGCGGCTGGACACCTGACGGCAAATCTTTCTTTACTCTCAACGGAAAAACTCTTACAGGAAATATGCCGCCCTATTCGGCAGTATTGATGAAACTCTATGAATGATAAAAAAACGGCTGTACCGCTTGGCACAGCCGTTCAATTTATATATGACCGGATCTTACTCAGAGATAGTTCCGTCAGGGTTGACCTGTCCGAAATAACATTCCGAGCCGTTTACATTGGCAACTTTTGTATCGTTTTCTTCATTGGTGAGTATGACCTGCAAAAACTCTTTGCCGTTGGGATAGGTTATCATATCGGTTTTGACAGCTTTCCAACTGTTACCGGCTTTAGATACTGCAAGCAGAACGGCACCCGATTCCGTTGTACCTGCAAAATACTCTTCATTTTTGGTGTCGAAAGAACATTCCTCGCCTTTGACGTATGCAATAAGTCCGGAATTGTCTTTATCTGTAAGAATGATTTTCCAAGCACTTCCATCATCATATTCTTTGCGGGTTGCATAGACTGCTCTGAAATTTTCGCCTGCTTCCGAAACTGCAAGGGCTGATGCTTTTTCAGCGGTCGTACCTGCAAATTCTTCTTCTTCGGAAGGCTCTTCTTCTGTTGTGCTTTCTTCTTTGACGGACTGTTCAACGCTTGTCTGTGAAACGGTACTGTTTTTTTCATTTGTTTCACCGCAGCCTGTCATTACTGCACACATTGAAACTGCTACAGCGGATATAAACAAAATTCTCAAAGTATTTTTCATTTTCAATACACTCCTTTTCACTATATCATATCATTTTTTTTAATATTATGTCAATGACAAAATAAGTTTTGATATTTAAAAAAGCACTTGACAAATCCATGTGTTTTTGTGTATAATAGTATGTAGATATATGTTCAAAGACTGTGACGGAAACAAGATACGGAACTATCAAGCAAAGAGAACTGTCGGCAGGTGTAAGACAGTGTTGATGTCTGTATGTATAGCTCATTCCCGAGTTGACTTGCCCGATATGTAGGGGAGTACGCATTGACAGCGTTATTGGTCAGAGCCTTGTTGGAGGTTGCTTGAGGGATACACTTATGTGTATCTGAATTTGGGTGGTACCACGTGCATTTTATGCTCGTCCCTTGTCGCTTTGACATGGGGCTTTTTTTAATGCATAATTCATAATGCATAATGCATAATTGAATTGTGAAACTGAAATAATTATGAATTATATTTTTTGGGGGTTTTTAAAATGGAAAAAGGTTATAAAAAATATGTGCCTTTTGAGCAGATCAAGATCAAAAACAGAAAATGGTGTGACAACACTATCACAAAAGCACCTGTATGGTGTTCTGTCGATTTGAGGGACGGCAATCAGGCACTTGTCGATCCTATGAACTTGGAACAGAAACTTGAATTTTTCCATGCTTTGTGTGATATGGGATTCAAAGAGATAGAAATAGGCTTTCCGTCAGCATCTGAAACGGAATATGAAATTTGCCGTGAACTCATTGAGGGAAATCACATTCCAGATGATGTGACTATACAGGTACTTGTGCAGGCAAGAGAACATCTTATCAGAAAGACCTTTGAAGCCGTCAAGGGTGCAAAGAATGTTATCGTACATTTCTACAACTCAACTTCCACTTTGCAGAGAAAAGTTGTTTTCAAGAAAGACATGGACGGCATTATTGATATAGCCGTAGAGGGTGCTAAACTCATTAAAGAACTCATTGACGGCTATGACGGTGATACTAATTTCCGTTTGGAGTATTCTCCGGAGAGTTTTTCGGGTACTGAGGTGGATAATTCGGTTAAAATTTGTGAAGCCGTCATGGACGTTATAAAGCCCACACCTGAAAATCCGATAATTTTGAATTTGCCGAATACGGTTGAAATGTGTACACCGAACACATACGCCGATCAGATAGAATATTTTATCACACACATGAAAAACAGGGATTGTGCAATAATCAGCCTTCACCCGCATAATGACAGAGGTACAGGCGTAGCTTGTGCGGAATTGGGCTTGCTTGCAGGTGCAGACAGAATAGAGGGTACTCTCTTCGGCAACGGCGAAAGAACAGGTAATCTTGATATAGTAACGGTCGGTTTGAATATGTTTACGCAGGGAGTCGATCCGAAACTTGATTTCAGCAATTTGCCGAAGTATAAAGAGATATATGAAAGATGTACGAAAATGAAGATAGGTGAAAGACAGCCCTATGTAGGTGACTTGGTATTCACGGCTTTCTCAGGCTCACATCAGGACGCTATCAATAAAGGTTTTGCATACGTCAAGGAAACGGGCAGCGATAAATGGGAGATACCGTATTTGCCAATTGATCCCGCTGATGTCGGCAGACAGTATGAACCTATTATCAGGATAAATTCCCAGTCAGGCAAGGGCGGTGCAGCGTTTGTCATGCAGAATAACTTTGGTTATGAACTGCCCAAAGCCATGCACCCCGAATTTGGAGCATTGGTGAAAGCGGAGTGCGATAAACTCGGCAGAGAGCTTTCACCTGAAGAACTCATGGGCGTGTTCAACAAGAACTACATTGACATTGAACAGAAACTTTGGCTCGTTAAACATACCGTTAAAAACTCCGGTGATGACAGTGCAACTTTTGAGGGTACTGTACACCTTGTTAAAGAAGATAAAGATGTCGAGATATACGGCGAGGGCAACGGTCCTATCGATGCATTTTTCAAGGCTATCAAAAATATCGGCATAGATGGATTTGAATTTGTTTCTTACAGCGAACACGCTATCTCACACGGTTCTGATTCAAAGGCTATCTCATATATACAGCTTAAAGATCCAAACGGTAAAAATATATTTGGTGTCGGCATTTCACACGGCATTTTCAAGGCTTCCGTAAGAGGAATACTCTGTGCTATAAATCGTTCTGACTATGAACTTCATTTCAAATTTTAATCAATAAAAAATACTTGCAGTAGATTTATACTGCAAGTATTTTTTTGCTTATTCATCATCATTTTTATTCTCGTCACTGTCGGGATTGTCAAAATCCAGCCTGTCAGAATCGGAGATATAGTATCTGTCAAGAAGTTTATCGTCCACACGGTCAAGTTCCGTTCTCGGCAGGGTGGAAAGCAATTTCCAGCCTAAGTCAAGACTTTGTTCAATGGTGCGGTTTTCGGTGAAGCCCTGACTTACAAAGTGCTGTTCAAAGAGCTTGCCGAACTGCATATACTTCTTGTCAACAGGGGAGAGTTCTTCTTCACCTATGACGGAGGCAAGTGAACGAGCGTCCTGCACTCTTGCGTAGGAGGCGAAAAGCTGATTTGCAAGAGCCTGATGGTCTGCACGGGTATAGCCCTCACCGATACCGTCTTTCATAAGTCTTGAAAGTGACGGCAAGACCGCAACAGGCGGATAATATCCTGCACCCTCTAATGCACGGTCAAGAACTATCTGACCTTCTGTGATATATCCCGTCAAGTCGGGAACAGGGTGGGTTATATCGTCATTCGGCATTGTCAAGATAGGGATTTGTGTAACAGAGCCTTTACTGCCCTTTATCATTCCTGCACGTTCATACAGTGAAGCAAGGTCTGAATAGAGATAACCCGGAAAACCCTTTCTGCCGGGTATCTCTCCCTTTGAAGATGAAAATTCTCTCAAAGCCTCTGCATAAGATGTCATATCGGTCATGATGACCAAAACGTGCATATTACATTCAAATGCAAGATATTCCGCCGCCGTCAATGCACATCTCGGTGTCAGAGTTCTTTCAATGATAGGATCGTTTGCCAAGTTCAAGAACATTACAACTCTTGACAAAACACCGCTTTGATCAAAACTTCTTCTGAAATAATCCGCAACGTCATTTTTAACGCCCATAGCCGCAAAGACTACACAGAAATTATTATCTTCATCATCGGAGATCTTCGCCTGACGGACTATCTGAACGGCAAGTTCATTATGTTTCATACCCGAACCTGAGAATATCGGCAATTTTTGACCTCTTATCAATGTCATAAGAGTGTCTATGGTAGATATACCTGTATTGATATAGTTTCGGGGATAAATTCTTGAAACGGGATTCATGGGAGTACCGTTGATATTGGCTTTCTTGACGGGGTAAACATCTCCCAAGCCGTCTATCGGAACGCCTGCACCGCTGAATACACGTCCCATTATTTCGGGAGAGAGTGCCAATTCCATAGGTCTTGCTTTCAGACGGGTTCTCGTATTGTCAAGGGATATTGACTTTGTACCCTCAAAGACCTGTACGACAATTCTTTTTCCCTCTATCTGAACTATTCTGCCGTGACGGAAAGTGCCGTTGTCAAGACGTATATCGACCATTTCTTCAAATGAAGCGTCCTCTACGTTGTCAAGCACGATAAGAGAGCCGTTTATTTCTTTTACACCAACGTAATCTATTATCATAATTCAACTCTCCTTTCATATCGTCAGCTTTGCAAGAGAACTGTCAATGTCGTTGATAAGTTGGTCAAACATTTCGGGCTTGTCATTGGGAATATCGTATTTCATTTTGGCAAGTCTTTCAAACAGTCCCAACTGAGTTATACTTGAAATGGGTATAGCCGCCGCAATTATACGCTTTGACTTATTATACAAATGCAATATCGCTTTCATCATAAGTTTTTGTTTTTCAAGCGGTACGAATGTATCATCTTTATGAAAAGCGTTTTGCTGTAAGAATCCTACACGGATAGCCTTAGCGGTTTCAATGACAAGTTTCTGATCGTCGGGCAGAACGTCTGCACCGATAAGTTTCACTATCTCCATGAGATTGCTTTCTTCATGCAGGAGTGAAGTTATTTTATTTCTGTACTTGATGAAATCATCACCTAAATTTTCCCTGTACCATGCGTCAAGGTCGGTGAAATATTCGCTGTAACTGTTCATCCAGTTGATAGCCGGATAATGTCTTGCATATGCAAGGGATTTATCCAATGCCCAGAAACATCTTGTAAATCTCTTTGTATTTTGAGTAACGGGTTCGGAGAAGTCCGAGCCTTGCGGAGATACCGCTCCTATTATCGTAACAGAGCCTTCACTTCCGCAGAGAGTTTCAACACGTCCTGCACGTTCATAAAATTCCGACAGTCTTGACGGCAGATATGCAGGAAATCCCTCTTCGGCAGGCATTTCTTCAAGTCGTCCGGAAATCTCACGCAGAGCCTCAGCCCATCTTGAAGTTGAATCCGCCATGATAGCAACGTGATAACCCATATCACGATAGTATTCCGCAAGTGTCAAGCCTGTGTAAATAGAGGCTTCACGGGCGGCAACAGGCATATTTGAAGTATTTGCAATAAGTACCGTTCTGTCAGTCATAGGTCTGTTTGACTTCGGGTCAATGAGTTCGGAAAACTCATTCAAAACCTGACTCATTTCATTTCCACGTTCACCGCAGCCGACATATACGATTATATCCGCATCACACCATTTTGCAAGCTGATGTTGATTCATGGTTTTTCCTGTGCCGAATCCGCCGGGAATAGCCGCTGTACCGCCTTTTGCGATAGGGAACATTGTATCCATTACACGCTGTCCCGTTATAAGCGGTATAGTTGCAGGCAGTCTTTCCATGCACGGGCGAGCATTTCTGATAGGCCATTTCTGACAAAGCGTTAAATCATGTTCAACACCCTTGTTATCTTTGATTTTAACGATAGTGTCCATGAGTTTATATTTGCCGTTGGGTTTAACGCTCGTAACAGTACCGCTTATTGTCGGCGGTACAAGAAATCTGTGTTCGATAATGGCGGTTTCGGGACAAGTCGCATATATCTGACCGCCCGAAAGTTTGTCACCGACTTTTACTTTGATTGTGACATTCCACTCTTTATCCATATCAAGTGACGAAACAGCCGCACCTCTTGAAATAAAAGAACCGCTGAGTTCTTCAATAGCTTTAAGAGGTCTTTCAATGCCGTCAAAGATATTGTCGATAATACCGGGACCTAAAAGGACATTCATAGGAGCACCCGTACCCGTTACGGGATCGCCGGGTTTCAATCCTGTAGTTTCCTCATATACCTGAATTGTAGTCATTTTATCGTTTATACCGATAACCTCACCGACAAGACGTTCATTTCCGACATAGACCATTTCCATCATGGAAAAAGTTCTTGTATTCTTAACGGTCACGACAGGACCGTTTATTCCGTATATAGTATCTTTCAATGTGAAAACTCACCTCCTTTGTTAAGCTGTTACAGTCAATCCTGAATTTTCACAGAACCATTCTCTTTGATTTTCAAGTTTGGTATCGAGAGTTTCATCGACAAGCAGTCCCATTTCACGACTTAAAGCTGTCAAACCGCCGATTTTTATCTCGTCAGATACCTGTATATCGCACTTTCTGCCGAATGCAGAGATGATTTTATTTTTAAGTTTCATATCTCTTTCACAGACGTATAAAACAACATCATTTGCGGTGAGTTTGCTTGAAACAGCCTTTGCACTTGAAAGCATTTTTTCAAGATACTTGTCTGTTTTGGTGTACGCAAGCAATTTTTCTTTTGCACGTTCAAAGACCTTTTCTTCAATTTCCTGACGTTTTTCAAAAGTGCTTTTACGGCTTGCATTTTCGGCTTTTGAAAGTTCTCTTGCGATGCCTGTATTGATAGATGACATTTTTCTCTGCAAAAGCACATACGCTTCTTTCAAGCCGTCTTCTTCCGCTTTATTTATCTCTTTGGTTTTAAATTCTTCCGCTTCGGCTTCAATTTTACTTCTCTGTTCGGCAGCATATTTTTCTATGGCTTTCAAAAAATTATCGGTTTTGCTTACTATATCGGGCACAAAAACACCCCCCTTTTCAATTAGCAATTAGCAATGTACAATGTGCAATTATTCAGACCGCCGCTTTTAAGGCTGACATAAATATCCATTGAACATTGCACATTGAACATTGTACATTGAACATTGCACATTGAACATTGCACATTGAACATTGCACATTGAACATTGTACATTGAACATTGCACATTGAACATTGCACATTGAACATTGTACATTGCACATTGAACATTGTACATTGAACATTGTACATTGCACATTGTAATTAGATTTTGACTCCGATAGCTTCACGGACATAGCGAGTGATGGAGTCTTTTGCACGACCGCTGCCGTGCCTGTCGGGAATCTCCACGATAAGCGGCTGACGGCGATTGAGTTTGAGGTCATAGACGAGTTCCGGACAAAGCTGTACAAGCCTTTCCGTCATCAATATGACGGCTACATCAGGCATATCCATAGCTTTTTGGAGAGTTTCCCTGACCTCGCTGTCCTCATGCACGACTACTCCGTCAATGCCTGCAAGGTGCATTCCCATGAGTGTATCAACATTATCGCTTATTAAATAGAATTTCATAAGCTCACCTTTTTTATCAGAATTTGGAAATGATAAGTATAGATACAAGAAGTCCGTACAATGCGACACCTTCGCCGAGTGCAACGAAGATAAGAGCTTTACCGAAAGCCTTAGGATCTTCACTTGTCGCACCGATAGCGGCAGGAGCTGCACCGCCGACGGCTATACCGCCGCCAATACCTGAAATACCTGTTGCAAGAGCTGCTGCAAGCATGGATATACCCATGTTCAAGTCACCTGATGCAGCGGTTTGAGCAGCGGTTTCGGGTTCGGCTGCAAATGCAATAAGCGAAATTGCGAGGCTTGCAATACTTACAAGTCCGAAAGCTATTACTTGACTTAAAACGGCTCTTTTTCTTGTTCTCTTTCCGACAGCAACCATTTTATAGGCGTAAACTATCGAAACAGCTATGAATACGGCAGGAACTGCCATTAAAATATATTCCAACATGATATGATCCTCCAAAAGATTATTTTTTTTGATTTCCGAGAGAATGGGGAATTTATTTTGCTCCACTCTCCACTCTTGCCCTCGCCGATGTAGAAACGGCTGAATACTTCATAGTAGTCAAGACGCAATACCTGAATTGCAACAAGAAGGGCTTCAAGAGCCATGACGATGCCGTTACCGATGATAAGTATGAGAGTGTAACCTATCACACCGCCGACCATTTCGGCAAGAGTGAATACGACTAACATCATGCCTGCATGAACGAGGATATATGCACCTACACGCAGGAATGACATGGTATTTGTAACGTAGCTGAGGCATACTTCAAAGACTTCAAAGAAACTCTGCATACAGTATTCACCCCATTTAAAAGGTTCATTGTGTTTTTTCTTTTCAATGAGAGAGCCGAGAGGTTCTTTGAGGAAGATAGCCACAAGCGGTATTGCAATAAGCAGAATGATATAAACGGGGTTCATGACGGGTATTCCCAAGAACATCTGGCATACCAGACCGACTACCAATGAAACGTAGAATAAAAATCCTGCAACGCCGTTTGCACTGAAAAGGGCATTTTCAAGGTCTTTTCGTTTGAGTGACGAGAATATGTTTACTATCATGGAAGCGGCGATAGTTATAAAGCCTATGACAACAGAGCCGTAAATTATAAGGTTGATGCTGTCGGCTTCCATAACTTCAAAGAGTTTTCCGTTAGTGCCGAAGATGGCGGAATGTATGCCGTCAAGGGCGTGTTCAAAGCCGAACACCGAGCCGTATAAAAAGCCGAATATCATGCCTGAGATGCCGCATGGGACAAGGATCTTTCCTATATCCATTTTTTTGAATTTCCACATAAGGAATCCGACTATTGCAAGGACAAGTCCCTGACCGACATCACCGAACATGATACCAAAGAAAATAGTGTATGTAACGGCAACGAACAAAGTCGGGTCTATCTCATTGTAGCTTGGCATACCGTACATTTTGACGAAAAATTCGTACAGTCTGACAAAAGGCGGATTCTTCATTATAACGGGCGGTGAGAGTTTCAAAAGGTCTTTGCCGTCGGTGACGGAGTATTCAACGCTTTTGATATTATCAAGCTGTTTTGTAAAATCTTCCGCTTTGTCGGCAGGTATCCAGCCCACTAAAACAAAATTCTTGTTATACTTGTAGACATAGCGTTTTATCTCGTTGTAGGAGTCAAGTTCCTGCAATTTGCTGTAATATGCACAGCATTTTTCTTTTTCGTCATCAAGGAAGTCGTCTATCTTATACTGCACTTCTTCGAGTTCCTGTTCATAGCCGTCAAGCTGTTTTTCAAGGAATTCCTTGTATTGTTCGGGAGTTCCGGCGGACTTGGGAATGTCGAACTTTTCAAAGTAGAGAGAGGAGAATATCCTGTCAACTTCTTCTTTTTGTTCGGGGGGAGCGAAATATGCACCCCAGTAATGTGTACTGTCACTCGTGTACGGGAAGAAAAGCACATAGGGATTTTCGGCATACTGTGCCAGCTTGTCATAGCTTTCGGTAGGCATTCTGCCGAAATTCGGGGTTATGAATTCACATTGGAGTACCTCTGTGAAATTGATATTACTTCCGACAAAGTGACCGACTTTTTCAATATCTCTTTTGCAGGAATCGATCTTCTGCTGTAGATCGAGTTTTCTTTCGGCAAGACCTTTTGTTTTGGAGACGAAGTAGCTGACATACTTGACAACGGCACTTTCGCCTGCATTGAGGTCTTTGGGTTTCCTGTAATCGAGCTTGAAGCCGAGAAGTTCGGCAGAGTTTTCAAGCTGTCCGATATATTCGGAATAAGAGTTTTTGTTGTGCAGAGGCACGAAGTTCTGTGTATCGGAGTAGAAGTCCATTTCATCGTCGGGGTGGAACATCTGAGAATCACCGCAGAATTTGACTACTTTATTAAGCTCTGACATCAGACCTATTATGCTGATAGCTTTTACCTGCTTCACTGACACGAGATCACCTCCTTTAAAAAAAATTTTGCAAATTTATTTGATAAGAAGTTTTGCCTTCTCGTCAGCGGGAAGTCCGTATCGTGCAGCCTCGATGAGATTGACGATATTCTTGAGTTCGATCTCTCGCAGATAGATGTAGGAGATCATTACGATAGTGGGATTGGGCGAGAGCCGCAGGTGATGCTTGCAGTAGTTGTATATCATGACATCCGTCATCTGATGTTGTTCATGGTATTGAAGTTTAGACATGAGTCTGCCTATATGTGTATTTTGGGAAAGCTCCATTATCTGACCGACATTTTCGGCTTTGCACAGGTCTGACAGCATTTTTTTGGAAAGCCTGCCGTATGGTATCAGCAAGGGCATTATCTGTTCGGCAGAAAATTGATAGTATTTTTTAAGTCTGATTATTCTTGACATATTCTCTATGTCGAGCATGGAAAGGAATATATCATGCAGTTCTTTTCTGTCACTTTTATGCTTGCCATTGTCGATGGTGGAAATAGCTTTTTCATAGCTTTTGCTCTGTAAAGCCATCTCGATCGAAGTTATATCGGCTTTGGAGTTATCTTTGGGAAGAAGTCCCGCAAGTACCGCATAATACCAAGTGCCTTTAAGTGCATTGAGCATATCGCTGTATGAGCGTACTCCTGCAAGGGCTTTAAGGCTTATATCTGTAAATCTGTCAAGTGACAGAGGCATGGTATAGACATATTCGTCTGCCTTGCCTATATTTATCAGCATGAGACATTTTATTATCTGTTCGATCTCCATTCTTGATATGAAGAACTCCGAAAATGCAAGGGTATCTTCATGGGCATACCTTGACAATGCAAACAGATCGTAATATATTTCATGCCTGAGCATAGTTTCAAGCTGTCCACGATGTATGTCCGCTTCATTCAGGCTTGAAAGCACAGATGCATAATTTGTTCTTTGTTTGAGATAGAGGGCTATCTCCGAAACGCTTTTACAGTCAAGCAGACCGTTGTAGTCGCTTTCTTTAAGGCTTTTGCCATACATGGCACGGGCTTTTGCAAGAATGGCATTTGCCGACTGTGATGACATAAAAATCACCCCCCTTTTTCAGTTTAAAATGTGTATTGACAGACTTTTTTATTTATTTTCCGTAACTCTGGAAACGATCTCATTTACCCATTTATCACCGTTTTCGGCATAGGCTTTTTCAAGGCTTTCGGAAACAGCCTGATTTTTTTGTGTAATGGCGGAGAGCTTTTCGTCTGCACGTTTCTGAGCGGTCTGCTGATTTATTGCAATACGCTTGTTAGCCCTTTCAAGATAATCGTTTTTGATCTTCTCCTTTGTCAGCAGGACTTCATTTTCATAGCTGAGCTTGGTCTTTTGAGCCTTTTCATTCATCTCACGGGCTTTTTTGTCCATTTCGATGATTTTTGCTATCATTTCTTCCATAGGTTATCTTCACCTCTTTGTCATTCATTGCTAATTTATTATATACTTTTTTTTCATATTTTACAAGTAACAAATAAAAAATGGAGTCGGAAATTTTTCCGGCTCCATGATTTTTTATGACAAAAGACCTGCGGCATACTGATTATTGATGTGTTCATTGAGTGTCGAAGCGTAGTAAGCAACGGCAGCCTCATCCTCTGTAGCAGACTTGTGGCAGAAGTAGAAGTAGTTGGTATCATTCGGGGATACAGCGGCTTCTATTGCGGCAAGGCTGGGATTGCAGATAGGTCCTGCAGGAAGTCCCTCATAGTCATAGGTGCTGTATTTGCTTACATAGGAGTTTCTGATGGAAACAGGTACATCAGCCTGTGTTGCATAGGGATAGAACAGAGTGGAGTCAAGCTGGAGCAGTGACAGACCATCCTCACCGTACCAGCTCACACCGCCGTTATCCAAAGTTGAAAGACGGTTATGCAGTACCGATGAGATCATGTACATATCTTGTTCATCAGCGGCTTCAGCCTGTATGAGAGAGGCAAGTGTCAGTATTTCTTCGACTGTCATGCCTGTTGCCTCCGCACGCTGTGCAAGTGTGACTTTCTTGTCAAAGCCCTTTACACGTGTTTTTGTCTGGTATATCTTTCTTCGGTAGTTGGCAAGGAACTTTCTGACAACGGTGTCTATATCCTCACCCACATAGAAATCGTAAGTATCGGGGAAGAGATAGCCTTCCAGTTTATAGTAACGGTCTTTGGTATTGCTTATGCTTTTGATGAAATCATAGTCCTCATCAAATTCGGACGAATTGCACGCTTTAAGGAAATCGTCATATTTGCAGACTTTATTTTTTTCAAGGAGCTTTGCATACTCAACGACATTCATACCTTCTGTGAAGCGTATTGTGACGATGTCAGTTCTGTTCATATCGGATTGCAGGTAGTTGATAAGAGCCTGATAGTCCTTGTTGGTGCTGACATCGAAAGTACCTTGTGTAAAGCCTGAAGTGGATTTTGTCACGGTGGCGTACAGCTTGAAGAACACCTTGTTTTTGATGATGCCCTTGTCATAGAGCATATCGGTGATGACATCGATGCTGTCTCCCTGAGAGATGGTGACAGAGACTTTTGTTTCTTCTTCCCTTCCGACTGCAAGCAGATCGTTGATACCCACCATGAGATATTCGCCGAAGAGTATCGAAACGAGTATGACCATCGTGACCCATACCACACGGAAAACTATCCTGTTGGATTTAGCTTTTTGACGTCTGCGTTTGTTGGCAAGGCGATGTCTTTTTCTTCTGGAACGCTTGTCGGAAGGATATTCATCTGTACTTTCCTCACCGCTGGATATATCGGTCTCAAAGCCCGTATCGCTGCCGAACACGGCACCGTCACTTTCGGAAGTCTGTGAAGAACTGGTTATATCTTGTTTTTCGGGTGGGTATATATCTTCATCTTCCGTGAAGTTTATTTTGAAGTTGGCAATCTTTTGCTGCCGCTTCTTTTCCATTTCGTCGCTCAAATTTTATCACTCCTGATTTTAAAATACTTTTCTGTCACGATCATGTCAACGGCAATATCATATATATCTTTGGGACATTCCTCGCATAAACACCGGCTGTAACATACGCCGACAGATGTTCCTTTGAAGTTTGCAAGGAACCTGTCATAATAGCCGCCGCCATAGCCTACTCTGTATCCCATCAGGTCAAAGCACAATGCAGGGACTATGCACAGGGCTGGAAAACAGTTTTCAGCTTTTGTACAAATATTCTTTGGTTCGGGAATGCCGAATGCACCTTGTTCAAGGTCGTCAAGGGAGTTTATTATATAGAAATCCATTGTATGCCTGTCGTCACACTTCGGAACTGCGACCGTCTTTCCGTCAGAAAGTGCTTTTTTGATAAGCTGTAAGGTATCCGTTTCGCTCTCCAATGAAACGTATGTGAAAAGATATTTACACTCCTCATACTGACGGAGAGATGTCACACGTTCAAAGATCAGCTTGTCAAATAATATTTTCTGTTCCTTCGGAATATTGGAACGGATATTTTTATAAGTTTTCCTTAACAGTTTTTTTTGTGTTTGTATATCGTTCATGGTCTGCACTGTATGGAACGTCTTACATTGTCGGCGACTTCCTGCCCTTTGAAAGCTCCGAGCAGTGCAAGGGCAAATTCAGCAGATACACCCATTCCTCTTGCAGTTATGATATTTCCGTCAATGCATACATATTCATCGCCGATGACGGCATCAAAGAGTTCTCTCTCAAATCCGGGAAAGGCAGTTGCTTTTTTATCTTTGAGTATTCCCATGTGACCGAGTATCGAGGGAGCGGCACATATCGCACCGATTACCAGATCTCTTTCACTGCAATAAGTGATGGCTTTAATGACCTTATTTGATTTTTCAAGGTTTGTCGTGCCGGGCATACCGCCGGGCAGTATGATACCCTGTACATCGTTGAGCAGACTGAAATCACTGTCGGCAATGTCGGTCTTTACGGTGATGTTATGAGAACCTTTTATCTCAGTACCGCCGATGCCTACGGTTGTCACTTCCACGCCGCCACGCCTGAGAATATCGACAGGAGTGA
This sequence comes from uncultured Ruminococcus sp., assembly GCA_902800005.1. Taxonomy (GTDB): domain Bacteria; phylum Bacillota; class Clostridia; order Oscillospirales; family Acutalibacteraceae; genus UBA1213. The sequence continues at coordinate 66,336 of CADCCP010000013.1, forward strand.
GAGCTTCTATTTCTTCAAAACCGTTTGCCAAAAACAAATATACCATATTTTATCATCCTTCCGTAATATACAAAACTCTGTCAAATTACATTATATAAGAAATTTTTTCAAAAAACAAGGCGTTTTTACAATTTTTTATTTTCTTCTCCGCCTGTTCAATGCAAAAGCGACCGAACTTATTATAACGAGTATTCCTGTCAATGCTATCGCATAGACGGGATCGTCACCGTTTATTTCGGGGACTTCACTGATATAAGACTCTGTTCGGGAAACTTCGGGCGGGTTACTTGGTATTTCGGATATTTCAGGGTACTCTCCGCTGAATCCAACGGGTATTTCCTGCATGAAGTCATCACTGCCGACAGGTATGACAAAATATTCTTCACTGCATGAATATCCGTCGGGCAATGATACTATCTGTGCAAGGTACACATCGGGAAGAAGTCCCTCAAATACAGCATTACCGTTTTTATCGGAAACAGCGGTCTTTTTGTCCAGAGATATTTTTATATCGGGAGCAGGCTTGCCGTTCTGATCTGTGAAGGTGAATACGGCTTTTTGATAAGTGACCGTATCGGCAATTTTGATCTCGGTTTTGCGGTAAGTTCCGTCATAAGCCCTGTAAGCTATATGCAGGGGAGAAAACGGAGATATGCTTGTTCTCGTCATAAATTCCAGCTTGACGAGTTCACTGTACAGTGATGTGATGTCATATCTGTGAGTGACGGAGCCGTCCTCATTTTCCGTGACCTCTTCAAGTTCATATGCTCCCTCTGAAAGATAACCCGTATTTTTCAGATCATCAAGTCTGTCAGCATATTCATATTTTCTGGTATTGACGTTATAGGCGGCTGTATACAATTCAAATCCCTTTATATATTTATTGTCTTTTGCGGTCAGCTCAAGATATGTCTTGTCATCAATTTTATATGTCTTTGACGACAGGATAACAGGCTTTTCACTGTCCATTGCAAAAAGATATTTTATATCATATATATCATCAGAAACAGAGCCGTCCGCTGTGACAGTCCTTGCTGAAACGGCATAAATATAGTCGCCGTCAGGCAGATTGGAGAAAAATTCTGCTATATCACCGCTGTCGGACAGGAGATCCCTGTAAAGTTCACCTGCATTTTTTCTGACAGTGCCGTAATTCTTTGAAAAGAGAACCTTGGCGTTACTGTCGGAGACGGTCACGGTGAAGTCGTGAACGTCACGCATAAGTCTGAAATTCGGCAGGAGATATGAATTTTTCATCTGGGATATGTCGTAGAAATTACCCGTCATTGTCTTTGACATATATCCGTCAATGCTGACAGGCTCGCTGTCTGCATTGTAGTCAACGGAAACAAGGCTGTTGTGTTCTTTTACCATTTCTTCATAAAAAGGATCGATATTTTCCCATTCGCCGTAAAATGCCGTGAAAGGAAAATTCAGAGTTCTGCCATGCTCATTTTCAAGCACCGTATAGCCGTCAATGTAAAATCCGTTTGGGAAAAACTCTTTCAGTTCGTCACCGTTCACCTCTATTTCAACGGAAATGTCAGCCTGCTGACCGCCTGCAACTTCTATTTCAGTGACTTCTTCACCGTCATGCAGAAATCTGACTGTTGAAATATCTTTCAGAGAATACGGTTCAAGCATATTGATGATACTGTCATCATCTGCTTCAAAGCGGTCTGTTTCAATGAAAGAACTGATAGAAAATACCTGCGATCCTTCGGAGACATTCCTGACGGTAAAGTTAAAACTGAATTCGCCGTCAGCACTGTCACCCATGCTTGCTTTTGGTATGCCGTTCTCTGTCGTGAGATATGCACCTGACTGCATGATGCTTTCAATGTCTGTACGTCCGGCTCCCTGCTTTCTGGGGGAAATGTACAGAAGTTCATCATTGTCATAGTCATACTGCTTGACAGGCTCGGCATTGCTCATGATAAAAGATGTGACGGTATTGTTTTGCTCTGCAGGGGAGAGGCTATTGAACCATTCATATTGTTTGAGATATTGAGATACAACGGCATAAGTGCCGGATACGAGTGCAGATGAGAATGATGTTCCCGATACATAGCTGTAACTGCCGTTGGAGTTTGCCGAGAGGACGTTTTCACCGACAGCCGTTATTTCAGGCTTTAATTTCAGATCAGCCGTTACGCCCCATGAAGAAAATTTCGACATGGTATTTTTTTTAATGCTGTCGGCTAAAACGGCTGTTTCGGGAATATCAAGAGTACCTTGTGTGTATTCCGCAAAGTAGTTTGTATAGCCGTCATCAATTACGGCAACAGGGATATTTTTTCTTTCGATAAAAATATCACGGTCATTTTCAAAATTACCGCTGTCTATGACTGCAAGTGCCTTTGCACCGGCAAAAAATGCCTGCTGTGCATGATCCTGCGATTCGGCAAGATCTGTCTCTATGACGGCGATCTTATTTTCTGCCTGTGAAAAGTCATATTCACCCTTGTCATTTTTTTCAAGAAAAATATATTCTCTGTTTTCATCGGGAATATCCGTGAATTTAAGTTCATCTCCGACATTGTTGTAAAGGAACCTGTTTCCGTCGGCAATGAGATATTCGGCGGATATATACGGATTTGTTGAAGATGAAACGGAAATAACGCTGTCATATTCCGCAAGACAGTTCAATGTACCGTAGTCTATATTGTAGGTGTCCTGTTTTTCCGGCAGACCTGAATTTCCGCAGGGGCATATAATGACAGTTCCCGTTTTTGAGAGCTTTTCCAAAGGGCTTTCAAATATATCGGATAATTTTTCATTTCCGAGACTGATATTTATAATATCTGTACCGAGCTTTGCACAATCGTCAAGTGCGGAAAGTATGCTGTCGGCATGGGCAAGCCCGTCACTTCCGCATACTTTCATAAAAGCAAGCTGTGCATTGTATGCAATGCCTTTAAAACCGTTTTCGGAGTCGTTACCGCCTGCAAGGGCAGCCGTAGCCGTACCGTGAGAGCGGTTTTCTCTTGTATCCGTATCGCTGTCGGCATAGTCATATGCATATATGATCTTGTCGCTTTTGGATACATCTTCAAATTTGCAGTTGCTTCCTACACTGAAATTCACTGTGTCAAAGATAGATCTCACTGTATCGCTGTCATATTTCAAAGCAGTCGGTTCTTCTGCAAATGCACTGTGCAGGACATCAAATTCACTGTCTATGACGGCGATAAGAGTATTCTGCCCGTCAAGTTCGGGAGAATAGTTTAAAAGTTTCAATTGTTCCTCGGATATATTGGCAGGACTTGCGGAAATATCGGAAATATCCTGCCCGTTAAGCACGATGTCATCAATGTAAACTCTTTTTACGCCGTTTATCTTTTCTATTTTATCCATCTCATTTGCAGGGGCTTTCACGGAAAAGCCGTTGAATACTGCACAAAAAGTATGACTTTCGGAAAAATCGGATCTGGCAATTAATTTTTGTATGCTTGCCTTGACGACAGCCTGATTTTTTTTGATGGTATCAAGAATACTTCTGCAATCCCCGGAAAGCACAAGTTCCGATACGTTATTGTATTTATCGTCCGAATTTGTCACTATGTCAATAAGCGGTTCTGCATTGAGTTCCACAATGAAATTCACGGTTTTATTTGTTTTTGGGAGAGTTTCCTTTTTTGGCTCGTCTTTTTTGGTAGGCGGCTTGACGATAGCAACGGGGGCTTTTGAAACGCTTTCATCAGGCGGTATGTCCGCTGTATTGAAGTAGCGTGAGTCCAGCACAGGCAGCATAAGTATTGCTGTCATAAGTGCCACCGCCAACACGGATAAAAATAATCTCTTTTTCACTTCCGATCACCCTTTATCTGTTCAGGAGTAAAGCTGCCGTCAATGCGATGACTTCACGGGTGGTAAATGCCGAAACATATCTCAGAGGAGTCTTTGAAGATACCGCTCCACACTCGTATCCCATACGTTTGGCAATGAGTGCCGCACGCATTTCATGGAAACCGTCCGTTACTATCGCCATGTTTTCATTAAGACCGTTTTTCTTGATAATATCTGCTGAAAATGCGATGTTTTCATTAGTATTGACAGACCTGTTTTCAATATATATCCTGCTTTCATCAATGCCCATGTTGACGAGATATTTTTTTATACATTCGGCTTCACTGATATTTTCATCACTGCCCTGACCGCCTGATGCAACACACTTTGTATCGGGATTTGTTTTAAGATATTCAAACGCCGTTTCAATACGCTTGTAAAGCAAAAGACTTGGATTATCTCCCCTGACCTGACAGCCCAATACAACAACAGTTGCATTGTCTTTCGGAGGTCTTGCGGCAAAGTATGCCATAGCACCCAGTATCACCGCTATCCATATTAACATCACTGCAAACAGCACACACAATACTCTGTAAATTATCTTTGCAGTTTTGTTTTGTTTCATTCTCTGCACGACAGCGGAAACTTTATCCCATAAAATGCAGTTTGCCCCCGTCCATGCAAAAAACAGTGAGCCTGCCACAGTTCCTATATTGAATATCGTGGAAACCGTGTACCAAAATATCATGATACACGATATTATAAATATTACTATCCTTAACAAGATCGTCCAAGTTTTTCTTTTCATTATCTCACTTCCAAACTTATTCTACCCATCATTTTATATCATAAAAAGCCCTCAGTCAAGAGATGATTTATTTTCTGTTCGGATTTTCCATTTGTCATTGACAAAATCGTGAATTTATTATAAAATTAGGTGATAGCTGTTTTAAGGAAAGACTTAATAAAATGAGGTTTATATATAATTAAATTTAAGGAGGCTATTTTAATGAGTTTTACTATTTTGGGAACAGGAAAGGCAGTTCCTGATTATATCCTGACCAATGAAGAACTGTCAACAATGGTAGATACAAATGACGAGTGGATCACCACAAGAACAGGCATTAAAGAAAGACGTATCTGCAAGGGTGAAACGCTGACAGACCTTACTGTGAGAGCGGCACATGAAGCCCTTGAGAATGCAGGCGTAACACCTGAACAGCTTGATTTGATAATCTGTTCGACAATGCGTGGGGAGAATGTCACACCGTCACAGGCTTGTGTCATTCAAAAAGAAATAGGTGCAACGTGTCCGGCATTTGATGTAAATGCTGCTTGTTCGGGATTCATATATGCACTCGACATCGCAGACGGCTATTTCGTCAGAAAAAAAGTAAAACACGTTCTTATAGTTTCTATGGATAATCTTTCTAACATCATAGACTGGAAGGACAGAGGAACTTGTGTATTGTTCGGTGACGGCGGTGCAGCGGCAGTCTTGGGTGAAGGTGATGACCTTCTTGCAATAAATCTTACTGCTGTCGGAAATGACCAAGTATTGAGAATACCTCACGGCACTAATTCATCTCCATTCTATGAGCATGAAGAACAAAGAGCCGTTCTGCACATGGAAGGTAATGAAGTTTATAAATTTGCCGTCAACGCTATGTCAACGGGCATTACAAAATCTGTTGCCGATGCAGGTCTTGAAATGGAAGATGTTGATTGTGTGATACCTCATCAGGCGAATATCAGAATTATCAATGCATCTGCAAAAAATCTTGCCATTCCGAGAGAAAAATTTTTCTGCAACGTCATGCACTACGGAAATACATCATCAGGAAGTGTACCTATGGCACTTGATGAAGCAAACCGTTCGGGCTTTATTAAAAAAGGTGATATAATTGCTATGTGTGCCTTTGGTGCAGGACTTACAACAGGAAGTTGCGTAATAAGATGGAATAAATAATGAGAGTGGAGTTTGGAGAGTGGAGAGTGGAGTTGTAAATATTGGAGTATGAGAAAACGGCAAAATACAAAAGTAAGAAATTTGCAGTAAGGATTGTAAATTTATATAAATATCTTGGAAACGAAAAGAAAGAATATGTGCATGGGAAAAGAATTGTATGAAAATTCCCCTGCCGCAAAAGCTGTATTCGATATGGCTGAAAGTATCAGACAGGGTACTATCAAACAGTGCTTTGAGGGTACGAAAGAGGAATTATCCGTGACTATCAATACACAGCCTTGTGTATTCATAACGGACTTGGCGGCAGCGGCGGCAGTTGCGGAAAAAGGTGTCAAAATAGATTGCGTGGCAGGTTTTTCATTAGGCGAAATTGCAGCTATCGCATTTGCAGGTATGCTTTCTTATGAGGACGCTTTTAAACTCGTCTGCAAAAGAGCCGAACTCATGGATAAAGCGGCTAAGGAAAATCCGGGAGCTATGGCGGCAGTTATGAAAATATCTCCCGAACAGGTCGAGGAAATTTGTTCACAGTTTGAAAAGGCTTATCCCGTGAATTACAACAGTCCTGCACAAACGGTCGTTGCGGCTTCTCAGGAAGAAATAGACAGTCTTTGTGATAAAGTCAAGGAAGTCAAGGGTAAAGCCGTTAAATTAGCCGTAAGCGGTGCATTCCATTCACCGTTTATGAATACGGCGGCTGACGGTCTGGCGGAATATCTCAAAGATATTGACTTGAAAGAGCCTACTATCCCGATATACGCAAATGCAACGGCTGAACCGTATAAAGACGATTATAAAATGCTCATATCCGCACAGGTAAATCATCCTGTAAAGTGGCAGAAGTCCGTTGAAAACATGATAGCCAACGGTACAGATACATTTATCGAAGTGGGAGTAGGAAAAACTCTCACAGGTCTTATCAAGAAAATCAATGCAGACGTAAAGGCTGTAAATATTGAAAATAAGGAGGGACTTGATACTCTTTGAGTATCGGGGAATACTATGTTTGAACTCACAGGTAAAACAGCGATCATCACAGGTGCATCAAGAGGTATAGGCAAGGCAATCGCAATGAAATTTGCACAGCAGGGGGCAAATATCGCTTTCTTACAGATATTCGACAATGAAAATGCCGCACAGACCGAAAAAGAACTTGCCGAACTCGGTGTAAAAGTAAAGGGTTATGAATGTGACGTGTCGGACTTCAACGCAACAAAGGCTGTTGTTGATGAGATCATAAAAGATTTCGGTGAAGTGCATATTCTCGTAAATAACGCCGGTATTATCAGAGATGGTCTTATGCTTTCCATGAAAGAGGAAGATTTTGACAAAGTTATCAGCGTAAACCTCAAAGGCACTTTCAACATGACAAAAGCAGTATATCAGCATTTCATGAAGAAACGCAGAGGAAGAATTATAAATATCTCGTCAATAGTCGGCATTAACGGAAATGCAGGTCAGGCAAACTATGCAAGTGCAAAAGCAGGTATAATCGGCATGACAAAATCCGTTGCAAAAGAACTTGCTTCCAGAAATGTAACGGCTAATGCAATAGCACCCGGATTTATCGCAACAGATATGACAGCTTCAATGCCCGAAAAGGCAAGAGAAGCAGCTATTGCATCTATTCCCATGAAACGTGCCGGACAGGTAGATGACATTGCAAATACTGCCTTGTTCCTTGCATCTGACGAGGCAGGATATATCACAGGTGAAGTCATCAGAGTTGACGGCGGAATGGCAACTTAAACAATGTACAATGTACAATGTGCAATGTACAATGTGCAATTTACAATGTACAATGTGCAATGTGCAATGTACAATTATCGTTGCCGCAAGTTTTTAGAGCAAAAATAAGTTTAATTTAAAGAGTGGTTTTGGGAATGGGTGGAAATAACTCCACTCTCCACTCTCAACACTCCACTCTATAAAGAAGGGAAGGGTATCAATGAGGAGAGTTGTAATAACAGGGTTGGGTGCGGTGACACCTGTCGGAAATGATGTTGAAACAATGTGGAATTCCCTGAAAAACGGAGTTTGCGGAATAGACATCATCACAAGATACGATCCTGCCTTGACAAAGGCAAAAGTTGCCGCTGAAGTGAAGAATTTCGATCCCACTAAGTATATAGAAAAAAGAGAATGCAGAAAACTTGACTTGTTCTGTCAATATGCGTTGGCAGCCTCTGCACAGGCTGTCGAGGACAGCGGTATAATGGGAAAAATAGAGCCTGAAAAATTCGGTGTATATATCGGTTCGGGCGTGGGCGGTATCATCACTTTCTATGAACAGTGTGAAAATATGTTCAATGACAAGAATATATCACCGTTCTTTATCCCCATGATGATAGGAAATATCGCTTCGGGAAATGTCGCTATCAAGTATAATGCAAAAGGTCCGTCTTTGCCCGTTGTAACGGCTTGTGCAACGTCCACTCATGCAGTCGGTGAAGCTTTCCATGCGATAAAATACGGCTTTGCTGATGCCATCATTGCAGGCGGTTCGGAAGCGGCTGTACATCCCTTGACGATAAAGGGCTTTACAAGCTGTAAGGCTTTGACTATGAGTGACGATCCGAAAAATGCATCTATACCGTTCGACAAGAGAAGAAACGGTTTTGTATTGGGTGAAGGTGCCGGTATTCTTGTTCTTGAAGAATATGAACACGCTGTCGCAAGAGGTGCAAAGATATATGCAGAGATTTGCGGCTACGGCAATACCTGTGACGCTCATCATATAACTGCACCGTCACCGGATTCATCGGGTTCATCAAGATGTATACAGCTTGCACTTGAAGAAGCAGGCTATACCGGTGAAGAAGAACTCTATATCAATGCACACGGCACAAGCACTCCCATGAATGACGTGACGGAAACAAATGCGTTCAAAATTGCACTCGGTGAAAAAGCATATAAAGCCCACATCAGTTCAACGAAATCCATGACAGGTCATATGTTGGGTGCAACCGGTGCAGTTGAGGCTATTGCGGCAACGCTTGCACTTAAAGAGGGTATCGTACCGCCGACAATAGGCTATGCAGAACCCGATCCGGAATGTGACCTTGACTATACACCGAACAAGGCTGTTGAAGTTAAACTTGACATGGCACTCTCAACAACATTCGGATTCGGCGGACATAATGCTTGCATAGCACTCCGCAAGTAAAAAAATGGAAAGTTGAAAATTGAGTTGTTTTCAACTTTCCACTTGATACAAAGTCACTCATACATTGTGCATTATGCATTATGAATTATGCATTGCTAAGAAAGGGGAAGATTTCAATGTACAGCGTGGAAGATATAAAAGAACTTCTGAAAGCCTTTGATGATTCAAAGGCAACTAAAATAGAGATAAAGAATGAAAAAGGCGAGCAACTCATGATATGTCAGCAGCAGACAAAGCCCGTTGCAGTTGATATTATCAAAACAGAGCCTGTTTATGAAGAAACGGCAGTTAAAAACGAAACAGTTTCCATGCCCGAAAGCGTTTCAAAAACAGAGGGTACGCCTGTAACATCTCCGATGGTAGGCGTATTTTATGCCGCTCCCGCTCCCGATAAAGATCCGTATGTATCGGTAGGGGCAAAAGTAAATAAAGGTGATGTTTTGTGTCTTATCGAGGCTATGAAACTCATGAATGAAGTTACTGCCGAAAAGAGCGGTGAAATAGTTGAAATATGCGTAGAAAACGGACAAGTCGTTGAATACGGTCAACCTTTGTTCATGATAAGATAACAGTCGTACTTCTGTGGTACGTGGATTGAAAGATAAAATAAGAGGTGCATTATGAATAAAGAAGAATTGAAAAATGTCATACCTCACAGAAATTCCATGCTTTTGATAGACGAGGCTACAAAAACATCTGAAACGACTTGTGAGGGCAAGAAGTATATAAAAGGTGACGAGTGGTTTTTAGACGGGCATTTCCCCGGAAATCCCGTAGTTCCCGGAGTTATTTTGTGTGAGATGATGGCTCAGGCAAGTTCCGTTATAATTGCGGAAGTTTCCGCTGTAAGCACACCGTATTTTACGGGAATCGAAAAGGCTAAATTCAAGAGTAAGGTTTTGCCCGGTGATACATTGGAGATAAAGTGTGAGCTTACCAATGTACGTCATGAAAAATTTTATTTCATAACGGGCAAGGGCTATGTTAATGGAAAACTTGCCGTATCTGCGGAATTTTCCTTTGCACTTCTCCCAAGAGAACAATAAGAGAGTGAAGTGTGGAGAGTTGAGAGTGGAGCAAATGCCAAATACGACTTTTAGGCAAACACGATTTTTTCTATGCAGACACTAAAAAATAGTGTACTTTGAAAAAGATGAATTTATATTAAAAAGGCGGATCTTGAGGGGAAGGCGGAGCTAGTAAAAACTCCACTCTCAACACTCCACTCTTAACGCTCAACACTTTTCAGAAAGGTTTGAATGACCATGTTTTCAAAAATATTGATAGCCAATCGTGGCGAAATTGCCGTAAGAATTATACGAGCCTGTCGGGAAATGGGTATTTCGACAGTTGCGGTTTATTCTCAGGCGGATAAAAATGCCCTTCACGTCAGCATGGCTGATGAAAGTTACTGCATAGGCGGTCCTCAGGTTGCCGACAGTTATCTGAATATGGCGGCTATTTTGGAAGTTGCCGTTGTTTCGGGTGCTCAGGCGATACACCCCGGATATGGACTTCTCTCGGAAAATGCAAAATTCGTATCGCTTTGCGAACAGTGCAATATTGAGTTTATAGGTCCTTCATCAATGATGATAGAGAGATTGGGCGACAAGGACGAAGCTCGAAAAACCATGCGTAATGCGGGAGTTCCCGTAACACCCGGAAGTGACGTTATTGAAGATATTGAAGAAGCTAAAGCAAAGGCTCTTGAAATAGGATTTCCGTTGCTTGTAAAAGCCCGTTCGGGCGGCGGCGGTCGTGGTATCAGGCGAGTTGATAAAATAGAGGATTTTGAAAATGCCTTTTTCTCTGCAAAAGCAGAAGCTCAGAGTGCATTCGGTGACGGTGCGGTTTACATGGAAAGATTCCTTACGCCCGTAAAGCATATCGAAATGCAGCTTTTATGCGATAAATACGGCAATGTTGTATGCTTGGGTGAAAGAGAATGTTCCGTTCAGAGAAAAAATCAGAAACTCATAGAAGAAAGTCCGTCACCTGCAATTACCCCCGATATAAGAAAGAGAATGATGGAAGCTGCCGTAAAAGCTGCAAAAGCCGTCAATTACGAAAATGCGGGTACGGTTGAGTTTCTGCTTGATAAGGACAAGAATTTCTACTTCATGGAGATGAATACAAGATTACAGGTCGAACACCCTGTTACAGAGATGGTAACGGGATTGGATATAGTTCAATGGCAGATAAGAATAGCATCGGGTTCAAAACTGACCGTCACTCAGGATAAAGTGTATATGCATGGTAATGCCATAGAGTGTCGTATAAATGCAGAAGACCCCGATAATGATTTCCGTCCGGGGTGCGGCAAGATAGAGTTTATCCATGTTCCCGGAGGTCCTTGCGTGAGATTTGACACGGCTATTTATCAGGATTATACAGTACCGCCTTATTACGATTCAATGATAGGTAAACTCATTGTTCAGGCACGTTCAAGAGAACTTGCTATAAGAAAAATGAAAATGGCATTAAGTGAACTCACGATAAACGGCATAAAACATAATCGTGATCTGCATATAGATATACTTTCGGATAATGCGTTTGTATCGGGTACTTACACGACAAACTTCATGGCTGAGAGAAATAAATAAACTGAAAAGGGGGGAGTATGTTGACGAAAGATATATTCAATTTTCTGAAACCGAAAAATGAATTGGAAGGGCATGAAGTGCAGTCCGATAACAAGCCTTACATACCTGATGAATTGTGGGTAAAATGCCCGATATGCAAAAATGTCATGCTTTCGTCCGATTTGGAAGATAATTATAAAGTCTGCCTGAAATGCGGTTATCATTTCAGGATACCTGCAAGACAGCGTATTGAAATGACTGTTGACGAGGGGACTTTTGAGGAATTTGACAAAGATATGATGTCAAATAATATAATAGATTTTCCCGAATATACAAGAAAGCTCAAAAATGCCAAGATAAACAGCGGTGAAAATGAATCCGTCATAACAGGCGTATGCACGATAGGCGGTCAAAAAACTGTTATAGCCGTCATGAACTCTCAATTTATGATGGGTTCAATGGGAACTGTCACAGGTGAGAAAATTACAAGGGCTTTTGAGTATGCAAGTGAAAACAGACTGCCTGTTGTGATATTCACCGTCTCGGGCGGTGCAAGAATGCAGGAAGGTATATTGTCCCTTATGCAGATGGCAAAAACCAGCGGTGCAGTAAAACTTCACAGCGACAAGGGCTTGTTATATATAACGGTGCTGACAGATCCTACAACAGGCGGTGTTACGGCAAGTTTTGCTATGGAAGGCGATATTATACTTTCCGAACCTCATGCACTTATAGGTTTTGCAGGTCCCAGAGTCATTGAACAGACTATCAGACAGAAACTCCCCAAAGATTTCCAGTCGGCTGAATTTCTGCTTGAAAAGGGATTCGTAGATGCCGTAGTTGAAAGAAAAGATATGAAAGACACGCTTGCAAAGCTGTTGAAACTCCATAGTGAAAGTGAGGTCGCAGACATTGAGTGCTTATGATTGCGTGATGGCGGCAAGGGCTAACGACAGACCTACTGCCATAGACTATATAACAAGAATATTCGGCGACAGCTTCTTTGAACTTCACGGCGACAGGCGTTTTGCAGATGATAAAGCCGTTATCGGCGGAATTGCTGAACTCAACGGAAAACCCGTTACAGTTATCGCACTTGAAAAAGGAAGAAATCTCAAAGAAAGAATGGACAGAAATTTCGGTTCTGCACACCCCGAAGGTTACAGAAAAGCTTTACGTCTTATGAAACAGGCTGAAAAATTCAAACGTCCTGTTATATGCTTTGTAGATACGTCGGGTGCATATTGCGGTATAGGTGCGGAAGAACGTGGACAGGGACAGGCTATTGCTGAAAATCTCATGGAGATGATGACACTTAAAACTCCCATTCTCTCTATATTCATAGGAGAGGGCGGAAGCGGCGGTGCATTGGCACTTGCTGTTGCAGATGAAGTGTGGATGTTGGAAAATGCGATATATTCCGTCATATCTCCCGAAGGCTGTGCAAGCATTCTCTGGAAAGATGCAAGCCGTACAGCAGAGGCTTCGGAATGTCTGAAACTGACTTCACAGGACTTGTTTAAAATGGGCGTTATCGAGAGGATTATAAGAGAACCCAAAGACGTTGACAGCAAATTATTTGACAGTCTTAAAAATCTCATTGCACAGACTTTTGACAAGAAATCAGATATTGAACCTGAAAAACTTGTTGAGATGAGATATAACCGTTTCAGAAAATTCTGAAAAAAATTAGGAATGAGGAGTGAGGAATTAGGAATGAGTGATAACGGACATTTCACATTCCTCATTCCTCATTCATCATTTAAACAGAGGTGATTTTATTGAAAAAAGGAATATCATTGATGTTGGTATTGGGAATGATGTTGTGCGGGTGTTCGCAAACTCAAAATGATACTTCAAGCAAAACGGAAGTTTCCGTACAGTCGGAAGTCAGTGGGGAGTCCAAAGAGGAAAGCAAGCTCCCCGAACCCGAAAGCAGAGATGTCTTTGCAATGGATACCTACATGGTATTGAAAGCCTACGGCAGTAATGCAAAAAAGGCTCTTGAAGAAGCTGAAACGGAAATTCAAAGATTGGAAAATCTTTTCAGCGTGAAAGTTCCGACAAGCGATATATCTAAAATAAATGCTAACAGCGGTAATCCAGTGACGGTCAATGCAAGCACAAGAACGGCTATTGCAAAGGCTCTTGAAGTGGGCGATATGACGGACGGTGCTTTGGATATAACGGTATATCCGATCGTGCGTGAGTGGGGCTTTACAACAGGCGACAGCGAAACAGAACCGTATTATAAAATACCTGACCAATGGCTTCTTGATTGGCATTTGGGAAATGTCGGCTATGATAAGATAATCATAAATGAAAGTATCGTGACGGTGCCGACACAGTTTGAAATAGATCTGGGTGCAGTTGCAAAGGGCTATGCAACGGACGCTGTAAACGAGATACTTGAAGCAAATCATATAAATTCCGCATTGATAAATCTGGGCGGAAACGTGTATGCACTCGGCAGAAAGCCCGATAAATCGAAGTGGAAAGTCGGCATACAAAACCCTGCTGACACAAATAAAATGATATGTACGCTTGCGATAGAAAATAAAGCTGTCATCACATCGGGCAACTATGAGAGAGTTTTTGAGCTTGACGGTAAGAAATATTGGCATATCATAGATCCCAAAACAGGCTATCCGGCAGATAACGGCATTATCTCCGCAACTGTCATAGGTGACAGCGGTCTTGATTGTGATGCACTTTCGACAGCCCTGTTTGTCATGGGTACGGAAAAGGCAATAGAATTTTGCAAGGCTCACAAAGATATAGATGCCGTTTTAGTGACAAAGGACATGAAAATATATATCACGGATTGTCTGGAGAGCATTATCACTATGGAAGACGGCTTGAAATATGAAGTGATAAAGCGATGAAAAAAATCGGAGCGGTCATTATCTGTGCAGTTGTGGCAGTGTGTCTTGCATGGATATTTTTGCAGGACAAAGTGACGGTTTCGGGAAATGTCGCTGAAATTCGTGTAAACAATGAGGTCGTGCAGACACTTGACTTGAACAGGAATACAAGGATAACTTTACAGGGCAAAAATAATATCACTCTCGTGATAGTTGTGGATAACGGCAGTGTATATGTGGAAAGTTCGGAATGTCCCGATAAGATATGTGTGAATAAAGGCAGGATTTCAAAAGAATATGAAACAATAGTTTGCCTGCCTGCAAAAACGATAATAGAGATAAAAACCCTCTCCGAATGAACAGTTCGGAGAAAATTTTTTGTAAAAAAAGTGACAAAAAAGCACTTTGGGATTGTGAAATATTATAATTGAAATTTATGTTCGATCGTGTTACCATGTAGGGTAATAAATTGATTTATGAAAGGAAGATGAATATGAAAGACCACAGTGAATTTTATAAATGGCTGAGATTTATGGCGGTGGTAAGTATTGCGGTAGGCGGAATTTTGGTGATATGGCTGATAGCAAGCGGGGCACTTGTTCCGAGTAAAGTCGATGATCTGCCATCTTCATTTTGGGCATCGCCTGTTCAAAGAAGAATGACAGGTATGATGATTTTAGTGTCGAGCTTGTCGGGAATTGCATTCGGCGTGTGTGATTTCATGTGCAGGCTGAAAGCAGTCGGAATTTTGGCTGTTGTAAAGGCTGTATGCATTGCGGGATTTATTTTTGTTTTTTGGGGCAGGTCGGTTGTTTACAATCTGACAAACCCGTTGTTGTGGGCGGCATTTGCTGTTGCAGCAGGATATTTTATATGCGGAATATATACCTTGAAGTGTCACAGAGAAGAAAAGAATTTCAATAAATTCATAACGGCACAGTAAAAAAACCGACAGGCAGAAATGAAAAAATCTGTCTGTCGGTTTTGTTTTACCTTTTGGAGTAGATACAGCCACAGAAATTCTGTCTGTATAAATGAAATTCTGCTGAAAGTTCGATTGAACGCTTGTAACCGCCTTTTTTCTTGAAATCGGAATAGAGGTAGGGGACATTATAAATTTCGCTTATCTCTTTACCTATGGAGTTTAAAACATGGCTGTCTTTTTGGGGACTTATGGAAAGGGTAGTTGTGAAGTAGTCAAAGTTATTTTGTTTGGCGATAACGGCACTTTCCTCTATCCTCATGCGATAGCACTTTACACACCTTGCACCCCGTTCAGGTTCGTTTTCAAGACCTTTTGCCATTTCATAGAATTTTTTAGGTTCATATCTGCCCTCAATGAATTTCACGGACGGACACATCTCCGAAATAAGTCTTTTTATCTCATTGACACGGTGAAGATATTCGCTTTCGGGGGATATGTTTGGGTTATAGAAAAATACGGTTATGTCAAAGTAATTTGTGAGATACTCCAAAACATAACTGCTGCACGGGGCACAACACGCATGAAGCAATAATTTCGGGCGGATATTTTCGGCAGTAATTTTTTTAAGTGTCTTGTCAAGTTCAAGCTGATAGTTCGGTTTAGGCATTTGTTTCATTTTGTATCACCGTGAGAATGTCAAGGGGCGTTTTTACAATTAACTCTGCACCGGCATTTTGGAGTTCTTCTATTGAACGGAAGCCCCACTCCACTCCGCAGAATTTCAAACCTGCATTTTGTGCGGTCTGTGCATCAACGTCACTGTCGCCTATGTAAAGACATTCATCTCTTTTTACGTTCAATTCGTCTATCAAAGCCCATACGGACTGGGGAGAGGGCTTTCTTTCAAAGCCGTCACGCTTGCCCCATATTGATGCAAACTTGTTTTCGGGGAAAAGCGTTTCAACGATCTTTTTGGAAAATATATCGGGCTTGTTGGACATGACGGAATACATGATATTTCTTTTATCAAGTTCGTCAAGCAGGTCTTTGATATGTTCATAGGGGCGTGTTTTATCCATGCAGTGAATGTTATAGTATTCGTTGTAGTCTGCAAGGAGAGCTTTTTTCATGTCGGGATCGGCACTTCCGACAGGTATGACCATAGCCCTGTCTGCAAGAACGGATATTCCGCTGCCGACCATTTTTTTATATTTTTCAGTTTCATGTGTGGGAAAACCGTATTTTTTAAGAGCGTAGTTCATGCTGTCTGCAAGGTCATAAATGGAGTTTATGAGAGTGCCGTCAAGGTCAAATATACATAATTTTATCATTTTTCCAACTTCTTTCTTTGTTCTGATTCAGGGAGAGGGGCAGTTTCGATAACTTCGGCAGGAATGAATTTTCCATGCCTTTTTCTAAGGAGGAACAGGGCAGTTATACCGCCTGCTGTGATTATCACTGATATTATGCACATGGCGATAATATCGCTGACATTGGGTGTGGATACATCAAAATGTATCTCTGCACAAGCCGACTTCAATTCAAGAGCAACTGTTTTACTATTCGATTTGGTGTCGGCATTTTCTGTTTTGGAAGTACCGTTTTCGGCATTGTAGGTGATATTCATTTTTTTGATAATATCACCGTATTTTGCCGTGACACAGTAGGTTATGGGGGTATCGATGTTTTTGCCGACGATGAGCGGAGAAAGGTCAAGATGTTCGGTAAATTTCTTAGTTGTGCGGAGTGTCATAAAGGGCGTGTAGGAAGAAGTATCGGTTTTGTTCTGAGAGCCGAATACGTTGGCAAAGGCGAGATTTACTTCTTCGGGAGTGCCTGTAAACTTTACCGTACAGGTATTTTTACCGCCGTCAACATTACTTTCTGCATTTATTCCCATGTGTTCAAAGTACGACAGGGCATATTTTACGGCTTCATTACCGCCTGTGGCAATGTCATACTTGAAAGTGACGGCTTTTTCAAGGGTGTTTCCGTCAAGAGCCGTGAAATCTACATCTATTGCTGAACAAGTGTATTGCTTGCCGTCATTGATACGGAGTTTTATAAAAGAGTCCGTACTCTTGATAGCAGAGAGTTTGCCGTAACGGTTGGAGTCCATGAGGTTTGTTGCAGGAGTCCACTCGCCGTTTTCATAAAGCTGACATTCACTGAGTTCTGCCGAGCCTTCCACCTGATAGGTGTATTCAATGGGAACATTGACATTACTGTTTGATATGTAGTTTGAGAAATCAAGGGTTTCAGTAAAAGAGTTCTGTTCGGCAAGAACGGTGCTTCCGACAGACTTGTCCGTGTAGGAGATGTCGCAGTAAACGGAATGGAGAAGATTGCTTGTATAGCCTGCAAGCTCTTTTAAAGAGAGGTCATCATATCTGACTTTATAGAGATATATGCCGTGATCGAGAAGCCATTCGGATTTTGAAGCCCCCTCTGTAATGCCTTTAAAGTAGTTTGTGAGTTTGTCATTGAGTTCATCAAAAGTCGTCTGTGTGATGGTGAAGCTGATGGTACGGTCAAAAACATCTTTCTGATTGACGGTATCAATGGCGATCTTCTGAATGGGATAGCCCGACAGCTTATTTACAGATATGATCGGAGATGTTTCCGCACTGTCACTTCCGAATGAAACAACAGAATTTTTTTCGGACATCTTGAAGTCAAGGTCTTCAAAATTCTCTGCATCAGCCCCGTCATGTATCCATTTGAAAAGCTGTGTACTTGAGAAATCCTCCTGCAATTTCCAACCTTGTGTAAGAACGGTGTCGGGATTTGAAAAGGCGATATTGACAGGTGTACCCGTGATTTTTTCGACTTTTTGGGAATAGTCGTGTGCGGAGTTGAATTTCAGCACAAAGCTGTATTTTATCTTGCCGTCAGCGGTGTCCTTTGAATACTCCATTATGTCGGGACAGTATTTCTGCACGACTTTATCAAGAGAACTTTCAGTTGATGAGCCTGTTGTACTTTCGGGGAATGTCATGGTGACAGTCCTTGAACCCGAAAAAGACTTGTCAAATTGCAGAGATGTAGAGACATCAACATTTTCATCTGTTTTTTGAGAACATGATGCAAGTACCGCCACAGATGACAGAATACCAAGTAAAATTAATGTGATTTTTTTTAACAATGCTGTCACTTCCTTTGTTTTTTAATTATTTTGCATAAATAGCAACAGAAAAATTTGTAAGTCGTGCCAATATGCTTTAATTGACTTTAGCCCTTTAAAGTGATATAATATCCAAGTACTTTTCTTTTTCAGGAGAGTATCTTTTCGGCATTACGATGTAATATCAGATCTTTTTCGGTGTCGGATATGTCGGGCAAGGCTCTGAAATGTTCAAGATACGCCTTTTGGTCATTCCACGGACTGTCCGTTGCAAAGAGAATTTTATCCGCACCATGTATTTTAATAACATCTGTAACTTCTTTTGCAGTAGTGTCACACCAACTTCCCAATTCCGAAAATGAACAGCTTATATCTAAATAGCAATTACTGCCGAGAAGATATTTTTTTACATCTTCATGTACTCTTATACCGCCCAAGTGTGCAAATATCATGAACGGCTCACCTGTTGCAGAACGGATATTATCGAGAATTTCCCTTGCTTTCTTAGGGTGACAGTGTATCGTGTCAAAAGCGGGATCTGCTCCTGCATGGGTGACGATCTTTAACCCCTGTTCTGCACATTCCTTTATGATCTTTATGTATCTTTCATCATATATAAATGTATCGGTGTAATCGGGGTGAATCTTTACTCCTTTAAAGCCGTTTTCTTTTAAAAAACGAATTTTTTCGGGAATATCGTCATCATCGGGGTGTATTCCGCCGAATGATACGAGATTTTTATGATTCATGTTGATATTGAGGGCAAATTTATTTATCGTGTCAAACTGACCTTTGCGTGTCGCAACGGGAAGTATAACGGATTTATCTATCCCTGCATTTTCCATGCTTTCCAAAAGTGCCGACAGAGTGCCTTTTGTGTAAACATCGGTGACGGCTGGGGCTGAACTCATTAAAGTTTGTATCGTCTTTTCGGCTATCTTGTCGGGATAGACGTGTGTATGAAAATCTATTACCATATTTTTACCTCGTTTATTTTAATGTGTGCTTAAAATATAACACATATTATTTTAAAAATATTTCTTTAAAAGAATAAAGAAAGGGAGAAAAAACAAAATGGATATGTTCATCAAAATTCTGTTCCTTGTCATCTTTTTTGCTGTGATGATAGGAGTAGGCATCTACTGTCGCAAACAGGCAACAGATGTAAACGGCTTTGTACTCGGTAATCGCTCGGTAGGTCCTTGGCTTACGGCTTTTGCATTCGGTACATCTTACTTTTCGGCAGTTATCTTTGTCGGATATGCAGGTCAGTTCGGTTGGAGATTTGGTCTTGCTTCAACATGGATAGGCTTGGGAAATGCCTTTATAGGCTCTCTCCTTGCATGGAACATTCTCGGCAGACGTACCCGTGTAATGACTCAGCACATTGATTCCGCTACAATGCCCGACTTTTTTGCAAAGAGATATAATTCAAATGCACTTAAAATTGCATCGGCTGTAATTATATTTATATTCCTCATTCCGTATACTGCTTCACTTTATAACGGTCTTTCAAGACTGTTTCAAATGGCTTTCGGTATTCCTTATGAATATTGCGTAATAGCTATGGCGGTTTTGACAGGTGTATATGTAGTTCTCGGCGGATATATGGCTACGGCTATAAATGACTTCATTCAGGGAATTATAATGCTGTTCGGTATAGTTGCAGTTATAGCGGCTGTTCTCAGAGTAAACGGCGGACTTCAAGCAACTATTGCACTTCTTTCACAGGAAAGTGTTGAAGTTGCAAACGGAATAGAATTTAAAGGTGTATTTGCATCATTCTTCGGTCCTGATATATGGGGCTTGATAGGCGTTGTAATACTTACATCTCTCGGTACATGGGGACTTCCTCAGATGGTACAGAAATTTTATGCTATCAAATCGGAAAAGTCCATCAGCACAGGTACTATCGTTTCAACGATATTTGCGATCATAGTTGCAGGCGGTTGTTACTTCCTCGGCGGTTTCGGCAGACTTTTCGGTGAAATGGGTGCAGACGGTAAACCCGTCGGCGGATATGATTCCGTTATCCCGACAATGCTTGAAAATCTTTCACCTGTTCTTATAGGTATCGTTGTTATACTTGTACTTTCGGCTTCAATGAGTACACTTTCAAGTCTTGTACTTACATCAAGTTCCGTTTTGACAATGGATTTCATTGATCCCGTGTTCTGCAAGAAAAACGGCATGACAGAAAAAAGAAAAGTTCTCCTTATGAGAATATTCATTGTATTCTTTATTGCAGTTTCCGCAATTATCGCTATCGTTCAGGCTAAATCTCCTGTTCTGTTCATCTCTCAGATGATGGGCGTTTCATGGGGTGCTTTGGCAGGTGCATTCCTTGCTCCGTTTATGTACGGTCTTTACATGAAAAAAGTTTCTAAAACTGCTGTATGGGTGAATTTCGTTCTTGGTATAGGAATTTCGGGTGCATCTTTTGTATGCAATCTTACAGGCGTTAAATTTGATAACGCTGTTCTTGAATACTTCAAGTCACCTATAAATGCCGGTATGCTGGCTATGCTTTTGGGAATAGTCATAACTCCCATAATCACTTTTATAGCTCCTGCAAAGGACATGGAAAGAGTGGAAAAAATATTTGCTTGCTATAATAAGAAAATTACTGTATCATATAAGCAGGCTATAAGCGGTGATGAAGTTGTTGAAGAAGTCGTTACCGAAACAAAAACAAATGCAAATACAGCTCCCAAGAGAGCTAAAAATAAATCAAGGAAAGGGAAATGATAAGAAATGATGTTTCAGAAAGACATTGAAACAATGCCCAGAGAGGAAATCGAGAAAATTCAGCTTGAAAGACTGAAAGAAACAGTTAAATACTGCTATGACAATATACCGCTGTATCACAAAAGACTTGATGATGCAGGGGTAGGGGACGGCTCTAAAATAAAGGTGCTTTCCGATATAGAATACATTCCTTTCACGACAAAGGACGATTTCCGTGACAACTATCCTTTCGGCATGGTTGCAACTCCCATGAGGGATATTGTCAGAATACACGCTTCTTCGGGTACGACAGGCAAGCCCACAGTCGGCGTATATACAAAGGAAGATATAAGAATATGGGCTGATCTCGTATCCCGTGTAGCAGTTGCAGGCGGTGTCACGGCTGATGATATTATTCAGATAAGTTTCGGTTACGGCTTGTTTACGGGTGCTTTGGGACTTCACTACGGTATGGAAAATATCGGTGCAACTGTCATTCCCGCATCTTCGGGCAATACCGAAAAACAGCTTATGATGATGCGTGATTACGGTGTAACAGGTCTTGTTGCAACTCCGTCTTATGCTTTGTATCTCTCGGAAGCCGTAAAAGAAGCCGGCTATCCGTTGTCGGATTATAAACTCCGTCTTGGAATACTCGGTTCAGAGCCTTGTACCCCCGCTATGCGTTCACAGATAGAAAGCAATTTCAATATCCGTGTATCCGACAACTACGGCATGACAGAGTTAGGCGGTCCCGGTGTATCGGGCGACTGTGAAGCAAGAGATGGTATGCACTTTGCGGAAGATCATTTCTTACCCGAAATAATCGACCATGATACAGGTAAAAGACTTGGTGAAGGTGAAGTCGGTGAACTCGTCATCACAACTCTTACAAGGCGTGGTATGCCTGTTTTGAGATACAGAACAAAGGATATAACTAAAATTACATATGAGCCTTGTTCATGCGGAAGAACTCATGCAAGAATGGCTAAAACTATGGGCAGAACTGATGATATGCTTATCATCAAGGGCGTTAATGTATTCCCGACACAGATAGAAAATATCCTTATCAATATAAAGGATATTGCACCGCATTATAAACTTATCATCACAAGAGAGAATTACAGAGATAGTCTTGAAATACAGGTCGAACTTGAAAATGTGGAATTGCTTGAACAGTATCAGAGATTGACAGACCTCAAAAAGTTCATTGAAGCAAAAATGCAGTCTATTCTTGGTTTGAGAACAAAAGTAACTCTCGTTGCACCGAAAACTATCGAGCGTTTTCAGGGCAAGGCTAAGAGAATAGTCGATTTGAGAAATCAGTAAAAGGTGGTATATACATGAAAGCGTTGATGATAGGAAATGCCGCATTGGCAAGAGGTCTTTATGAATCGGGCTGTTCCGTTATATCAAGTTATCCCGGTACGCCGAGTACGGAAATAACAGAGGAATTTGCAAAATTCAATGATACTTACTGTGAATGGGCTCCTAATGAAAAAGTCGCTATGGAAACGGCTTTCGGTGCATCTCTCAGAGGAAAGCGTTCCGCTTGTTGTATGAAACACGTTGGTTTGAACGTGGCAGCCGATCCGCTGTTTACCATGTCATATACAGGCGTTAATGCAGGTATGGTAATATGCGTTGCAGATGATCCCGGTATGCACTCATCTCAGAATGAACAGGATTCCCGTCACTATGCCATAGCTGCAAAAGTTCCCATGCTTGAACCGTCAGATTCACAGGAAGCCCTTGATTTTGCAAAGATCGCTTATGAAATTTCGGAAACTTTCGATACACCTGTATTCATAAAGATGTGTACAAGAGTTGCACATTCACAGAGTATCACCGAAACAGGCGAAAGAGTTG
Organism: uncultured Ruminococcus sp.; assembly: GCA_902800005.1. Classification (GTDB taxonomy): domain Bacteria; phylum Bacillota; class Clostridia; order Oscillospirales; family Acutalibacteraceae; genus UBA1213. Next base: position 89,351 of record CADCCP010000013.1, read on the forward strand.
AAATTACAAAGGAATATGTAAAAAATCCTCAGAAATATATCATGGCACCTGCAAACGCTATTAAACGTCACCCGTTTGTCGAGGAAAGAACCGCTAAATTGACGGAGTATGCAGAAACATCTCCCCTCAACAGAATTGAAGAAGGAAATGGCGAAAATGATTTCGGTATCATCACTTCATCTACTTCATATCAGTATGTAAAAGAGGTTTTCGGAGATACCGTTTCAGTTTTGAAATTGGGTATGGTAAATCCCCTTCCCGTTAAGATGATAAAAGATTTTGCCGAAAAAGTCGGTAAAGTTTATGTTATAGAAGAACTTGATCCGATTATTGAAACACATTGTAAAAATATCGGTGTTGAGGTAGTCGGTAAAGAGAAATTCTCGATAATGGGCGAATTTTCACAAAAGACTATTGCAAAGGCTTTCGGACTTGCCGATAAAGAGAATGTCTGTCTTGATACGGCAGTACCCGTAAGACCGCCTATGATGTGTTCGGGCTGTCCTCACAGGGGTATTTACTATGTTCTTGCAAAGAATAAAATAACTGTACTCGGTGATATAGGCTGTTATACATTGGGTTCAATGCCGCCTCTCAATGCCCTTGACATGACACTCTGCATGGGTGCATCTGTATCGGGACTTCACGGTTATAACAAGGCAGGCGGTCAGGAAACCGAAAATAAAACTGTCTGTGTAATAGGTGACTCAACTTTCATGCACTCAGGTGTAACAGGCTTGATAAATATTGCTTATAACCAGTCAAATTCAACTGTTATAATTCTCGATAACTCCATTACAGGTATGACGGGACATCAGCAGAATCCTACAACGGGATATAATATAAAAGGTGATCCCGCAGGTAAAGTTAATTTGGAAAGTCTTTGTCATTCGGTAGGCATTAACTCTGTAAGAGTTGTTGATCCGTATAATTTGGAAGAATGTGAGAGAGTTGTCAAAGAGGAACTCGCAAAGAATGAACCGTCTGTCATCATCTCACGCAGACCTTGTGTTCTTTTGAAGTACGTCAAGCCGAAAAAACCGCTGTATATCAATCCCGATAAATGTCGTGGCTGTAAACGCTGTATGAAATTCGGCTGTCCGTCGATTTCTTTCAGAGATAAACACGCCGTTATCGACAATACATTGTGTATCGGTTGCGGAGTTTGTGCAAGTCTTTGTCCGTTTGACGCTTTTGAAAGTGAGGGAGAATAATTATGGCAACTAAAAATATTATGATAGTCGGTGTAGGCGGTCAGGGTTCTCTGCTTGCTTCAAAGCTTCTCGGCAGACTTCTCGTAGATGAAGGTTTTGATGTAAAAGTAAGTGAAGTTCACGGAATGAGTCAGCGTGGCGGTTCCGTCGTTACATACGTCAAATTCGGTGATAAAGTTTATTCTCCTATCATAGAGGAGGGCGAGGCTGATTTTATCGTCAGCTTTGAGAAGATAGAGGCTGCAAGATATATCAAAGATTTGAAAAAAGGCGGAACTATTATCGTCAACACTCAGCAGATAGACCCTATGCCCGTAATTATCGGAAATGCGGAATATCCTGCAAATGTCCTTGACGAGATGAAAGAAAAGGGCGTTAATGTAGATGACATAGATGCACTTGCATTGGCATCTCAGGCAGGTTCTGCAAAGGCTTGTAATATAGTTCTCATGGGCAGACTTGCAAAATACTTTGATATTCCCCGTGAAAAGTGGGAGACCGCTATTGAAAAATGTGTAAAACCCGCTTTTATAGAGATAAATAAAAAGGCATTCGAACTCGGTTATAATAACTAATGAAAGAGTGATAATATGGAAAACAGATATTTCCAAAAAGAATTTGAAACAATGCCTGTTGAGGAGATCAAAAAGTTACAAGATGAAAAAATTGTAAAACAGGTCGAATATGTATATAATAATGTAGAGTATTACCGTAACTTGATGGATAAGAAAGGTGTAAAGCCCGAAGATATAAAAGGTACGGCTGACTTGCATAAATTGCCGTTCCTGAAAAAAGATGATCTAAGAGAAGCATATCCTTATGGACTTCTTGCAACTGATTTGAAAAACTGTGTCAGGATACACTCTACATCAGGTACGACAGGTAAACGTGTAGTAGCATTTTATACCCAGCATGATATTGACTTGTGGGAAGACTGCTGTGCAAGGGCAATTACAGCGGCAGGCGGTACAGATGAAGACGTTTGTCAAGTGTGCTATGGTTACGGATTGTTTACGGGCGGTTCGGGACTGCATGGCGGTTCACATAAGGCTGGCTGTCTTACACTCCCCATGTCAAGCGGTAACACAGACAGGCAGATTCAATTTATGATGGATTTAAATTCAACTATACTTTGCTGTACACCGTCTTATGCGGCTTATATAGGCGAAACTCTCAAAGAAAAAGGCTACAAGCCCGAAGATAACAAGCTGAAAGCCGGAATTTTCGGTGCAGAGCCTTGGACAGAAGAAATGCGTAGAGATATAGAAAAATCTCTCGGCATTAAAGCCTATGATATATACGGCTTGACGGAAATGAGTGGACCTGGTGTAGCATTTGAGTGCTGTGAACAAAACGGTATGCACATCAATGAAGATCACTTTATCGCTGAGATAATAGACCCCAATACAGGTGAAGTTCTGCCCGAAGGTACAAAAGGTGAACTTGTATTCACATCTCTTGACAAAGAGGCTTTCCCGCTGTTGAGATACAGAACAAGAGATATATGTGTTCTCACAAGAGAAAAGTGTTCATGCGGAAGAACTTTCATTAAAATGGCTAAACCTATGGGACGTTCCGATGATATGATGATAATTAAGGGTGTAAACGTATTCCCAAGTCAAATTGAAGCTGTATTGCTGAATAAGGGTTATGCACCGAATTATCAGATAGTGCTTGACAGGGTGAACAACTCCGATACATTTGATATATATGTAGAGATGGGCGGAGAGGACTTTGCAGACAGTCCGAAGTACATCACCAAGAAAGAAAAAGAATTGCAGGACGCTATGAAAGCAATGTTGGGTATCAATCCGAAACTTCACCTTGTTGCACCCAAGACTATTGCACGTTCCGAAGGCAAGGCTGTCCGTGTCATTGATAACCGCAGACGTTACGGCAATTTATAAAGGAGGTTTTACAAATGGCAGTAAAACAGTTGTCAATCTTCGTTGAAAACAAAGAGGGAAAACTCGTCACAATTACTGACGCTATCGCAAAAGCAGGTGTAGATATTCGTGCCATGAGCGTTGCGGATACGCAGGATTTCGGCATATTCCGCCTTATCGTGACCGAACCCGAAAAGGCTAAACAGGCTCTTGAATCATCGGGCTGTTTCGTGTCGATTACAAAGGTGGTAGGGGTGTCGATACCCGACGAGCCGGGAGCTTTGGCAAAAGTCGTGAATGTGCTGGCAAGAAATAATATCAATATCGAGTATATGTACGCATTCATAGCAGTAGCCAAAAAACAGGCATCGGTGGTTCTGAGAGTGGCAGATAATGAAGCAGCAGAAAAACTTCTTCTTGAAAACGGCATATCACTTCTTGACGAAAACGAAATTACAAACATTTAAAAGTAAAGTCCCGAGCGGAAAAGTTCGGGGCTTTTTTGTATTGCTACAAAAAACCGCCCTGTTATTTATATAAAATAGGTATTGACAAAGAGAGCGAAAAAAAATATAATGATTTTATAGATTTTATCATCGGGCAGTATATATTTTAGGCAAATTTTACTATTCAGGGGGAATTTATAATGAAAATACGAATAAATAGGGGTTTCAGGCGTGTGCTGTCGGTATTGGTGGCGGTCATGCTTTTGACCGGTGTCCTACCTATACAGGTTGTTCAGGTTCACTCAACAAACCTACAAAGTTTTACGATATATTTCGCAAAAGAAATGGGGTGGACTGGTAGTGGAGAGAGTTGGAGTAACGCTGAACCGTATATTAATTACTGGTATAAGAAAACAGATGGTAGAAACAATTATGTTTCAGGTGTTGAACATATGAACTATATCTCGGAGTCCAAAGACTCTACGGGATATTATATACACTATTATACAATTACGCTTGATACGGATAGTGAAGACTATGGCATTACATTTTATAGCAATGGTAGCCACACATGGGAAAGTGCTGCAATTACTGGTGATGACTTGCATGATAATTACCTATATTATGTAACAGATGGATATACGGCGGCTACGGGAAGTTTTGGAAGTATTCCTTATTCCAGTGTGCCGATGACATTATATTTTGCCAAAGATATGGGTAATGCTTATCTTACAGGAGCAAATATATATATAGATGCTTGGTATGGGGATCTTCAAATAGCAAATTCGATTGAAATGACATTGCAAGGAACTGTGAATGGGTTTCAGATATATAAGCGTGCCTGCGATTTTTTAGTAAACCCCACGGCAATTCGTTTTAGAGATAATAATAATCTTACAGAAAAAACTACTGATATAAACAACAACTACTTGTACTACACTAAATGGTCAGATAATAAGAATAAGGCATTTTGCTTTCCTTACGCAGACTTGACTTATGGTGCTTTGGGAAGTGATCAGTTTAATAGTAGCATGGGTAAAGATGTGAATGTCATAGTTGATAATTCAGAAACTTTTGTACCAAAAAACGAACGTCATTATGTAAAAGCAACGATGTATGACTATTTTTCGGATTATGAACTTCTAAAAGGAAAGACAAGAACCGGCGGAAATGGAGAGGATGTTGTAAATGGCGGTATAACTGTTCCGTATGGTACTGCGTGGGAAGACCCTTGCAGGCGTATGCAGCACCCTACATTTGATACGCAGTTAAGCATTTATTACAGACAGCAGAATGCCGCCACACACCCTTTGTATTTCGGTGATATTCACGACGAAGGCGGAGGTTATTATTTCAGTACTTACAATAATAACCAGTGGCATTTGTACTACAATAATCTTACTAATGGTACTATTATAAATGGTAATGTTCACAACGAATATCAGCAGCTCTACCACGATAACAACTCAACAAGGCGAAGCGGATTGAATGTAACCAATCAAGGCTCAAGTGCTTTTGCCGCAGCGACAGGATTGTATAAAGATACGCTGGCCGCCTATGACAAATCAGCCCCCAACACTACCAATGCCGCAAGACTGAGACTGATTGATGGTAAAGATGCAAAATGGTTTGACAGTACGTGGCTTGAAAATGGTCTTGGAACAAGTTCAAATAAAAAATCGATAGGTGCTTCTTATGATGTTGATTTTCCGTTCTGGACAATTAATATGCAAAGAAAGATAGGAAGTCAAATATATCGAGCCTGTGACTACTACTACATAAACAGCGAAAAGAAAGAACACGCATTAAGAATGTACAAGAGTAATGGAAAATATTACCTTAAAGAAACAGGACAAGGTATTTATAATTACAGCGGTAATGATTATAATATATTGCATGAAAATTCAAGTGCTGCTCTTACCTCTACTTATGGCTTTTTCCCGTTTAACAGCAAGCAGGATTTTTATACTGGTGGAACTTGGGGAGATTCCGATAAATCTCAAGATATAAACAAAGATTTGGGAGGTATAATGGATCCTCCGCTCCGTCTTGACAGAACAAACTACTGTTTTGGTACATATATGGTTATACCATTTAAACTGACGAATGATAAAGGTACTGTGAATGGAACAACAGATGCTGATGACCCGCCGATTACTTTTACATTCAGTGGTGACGATGACCTGCTTGTTTATGTTGACGGTAATCTTGTACTGGATATAGGCGGTAATCACGGAAAAGTTCAGGGCGAGATTAACTTTAAAGAGAGAAAATCGTGGGTGAGTAACGTAAAAAGTAGTAATGGTACTTATGAGTCGGGAATAACATGGAGAGATCCAGAGATAAGCAGCGATGAAGGAAATTTGGCAAATCAAAATTTAAAAACAGGGCTTCAAGTTATGACATCAACGACAGCAAACGCAAGCAGTTGTGAAAAAAGTTTGACCGGTATTAAAATGGTATCTGACCAGAACAAAAACATATATGATGAAGGCGAGCATGTAATGGAGATATTCTATGTTGAGCGTGGACTGTTTGACTCCAACATGGAAATTATGTACAACCTGCCGGTAATTTATAACAGACAGATAGAGGTTGAAAAGCAAGTAGAAAGTACATTGAACAGCCAAATTACAAGTGCAACTAATGGCAGCAATATCACGGCAAACTTGAACAATTTGGTATTTCCTGTTGAGATGACCATGAGTACGGATCAATCCACTCAATCCACTTGGAGTAACCCAAGTACCCCTAACCAATATTCTATAACAGGTGTTAATCCGAATGTTTCTTTTACCAGTTCAAATCAAATGCTTATAAAGCATGGTCAGACAACCTCATATCAAAAGGAATTTGCTCAACCTGCTTATCTGAAAATACAGGAACTTGGAACGAGTAATCTGAAAGTTGGAAGTACTGATTTAACTAAAAAGGTGTCTGACTTGTTCAATACATCTTGGCAGTATTTTCCTAACAAAAGTGTGACATCAGGTTCCGGAAATGTGTATAGTGGTAACAACAGCACAGGTCCGGCTCAGGATACCAATACAGGCTATTTTCAGTGGGTCGGCACAGATACAAAACCAAGTAAGGTGAAGTTTACCAATACATTAAAGACCGGCACACTCACGCTGAAAAAAACTATCAGCGGTGCTGCACCGGCAACTGAACAGACGTTCAAATTTAAGGTTACTCTTAACAATGTTGGCGGTATCGGTCTGGAAGAGAGTCCGTTTACAGGCTTTGACGGGGCAGGCGGCGGTGATAAGATAGAGTTTACGAAAACTATTACCATTGCTGCGAATAGTACTACAACATCGGTGAGTATAACAGGTATTCCTTTGTATACATCTTATACTGTAGAAGAAGTTAATGTGCCGTCGGAGTACACTTCATCTAATTCAGTAAGTGGTACGATTAGTGATACCACATCAGAGGCTGCTATAACCAATACCCCACAGCAGGTGCAGTCTACTGTTTTCAAAATCAGGGTGCAATCGTACTTTACCCAAAGCAACTCCGAACAAGAAAATGGTGTACCTTCCTCCATTAGATTGAAACTTCAGAAATCTACTGACAGCGGTTCGAATTGGGTTGATCAAGTCAGTGATGTTACAATAAGCGGAGTTTTGACTGATGAAAACGGACGCAAGTATTTTGAATTTTTATTGCCGGATGAATATGATTTCAATCCAACAAATATGTATCGTATTCAGGAGTATGACAGTAGTAATACATTAATAAGTACGGGTGGATATAGTAGTGTTTTCACGGTATTGAGTGGTGAATTCACAAATAATACTGACAGCAAAAAATTTTCACGTGCTGTGAGTGAGGCTGTAAATGAAGAAATAAATGGTGGGCAGGTACCTGTGCTTACATTGTCATTGCTGAATGCAGGACCTGTACCTGTTGCGATAAAGGTACAGAAAGTCTGGGGTACAACAACAGTTTTTCCTCAAAGTGTGAAGTTTAAGTTAGAGCGTTCTGTGGACGGCAGTTCATGGACAACGATAAATAGTGTGATAGTCGGATTTGATGGCTCGGCTTTGACTGCTGACAATGAGGGCAGAATCATTCTGACTGAAACTCAGGCAGTAACCGTTACAAACGGAGATGTTTCAAATACTGTCTGGGGGGCGTATGTATTCAATACTGATAACAAAGATATAGACAACAACGGTAATGTTTATTTGTACAGGATAACAGAGTATACATCGAATGGTACTGAAGTGCCGGATGGAAGTATTTTCTATTTCAATAATAACGGCAGTTCGGTGATGTTTACAGCAGGTTATAGACCTGCGGCATTTGCTCCGGGCTATCAGAATTCATATAACAATGGCACGGAAACCACAGCGATTACCTTGCCGCAAGGTAGTACAGTAAATTTGACGAATTACGGCGGTGATGAAAACGGAGAAAACGTAAGAATAGTACCGCTTGCGATAATCAATTCTCCGATACCTGATCCGGATATGCCTGAAACGGGAAGGCGTGGTATTAATATGCCGATAATGTTTGGATTGGCGG
>CADCCP010000014.1 GCA_902800005.1 uncultured Ruminococcus sp.
ACATTGCACATTGCACATTGCACATTGCACATTGCACATTGCACATTGCACATTGCACATTGCACATTGCACATTGTACATTGCACATTGCACATTGCACATTGCACATTGCACATTGCACATTGCACATTGCACATTGCACATTGTACATTGCACATTGCACATTGTACATTGCACATTGCACATTGCACATTGTACATTGTACATTTTACATTGTTTATGGTGTTGTTATGTTGTAGTTGATGACCGTTTCACGAACCGATGCGAATGTGTTGTATAAATTCATTCTTCCGTAACCCCATTGATTGTTTGGGTATGTGATGTTTTCATCTCTGGTACAGCCGCTGATAAAAAGATTTTTTATCAAGTCACCGTTGATAGTCGGCATATTGTTTTTAACAATGCCCCATTCCATGAGTAAAGCGGCTGCACCTGTAACAACGGCGGCAGCGGCACTTGTACCTGTCATAGAGCCGTAACCTGTCGGGAAAATGCCTTTGATATTAACGCCCGGTGCTGTGAAGTCGGGGGATATTTGCGGAACTCTCGTAGGTCCCCATGATGACGATACAGAAAGACTGTTATCATTAGGATTGTATGCACCGCAGGTTATCGCCCTTACAGCCGTTGCAGGATATACGATAGTATATTCGGGAATGGGCTTTAAAAATTCCACGCTTTCGGGAACTTGTCCCGTTACGGGAAGCCATGCCCAATACTGACCGTCAATGATGTTATCGCCGAATAATTTTATATCCCATATACCGCCCGTTGCATTTCGGAAACCAACTATCAAGTTATTGTTTATATCTTTGAAGTATTTTATATAGACCGTTGTGTTTTCAAAAACAAGTTTTTCGGAATATTCAAGCCCCGATTTAAAAGGAATACGGGGGATAGTTTCACCTGTGGGGGAGATAACTCCGAGAGATACTTTATCAAATGCGGGATTGAATATCATAACTGAAAAAGATGCACCCTGTTCACCGACACGAATACTTATATTTTCGACTTTGCCGTTTTGGATTTTACCTTGTGTATGATGTTTTGCATTAGCTTCATTTCCGGCGGCTGTCACGAAGGCATAACCGGCTCTTTGAGATATGAATGAAATGTAATCTTCAAAGAGGGTATTGCCGTCATGGGCACTTGAATTTGAACCCATGCCGATACATATTACAGCAGGCATGGCAAATTCAACGGCTTTATCTATGATATATTTTATTCCCAAAAGGTAATCCGAAGATTCATATAAATTCGGATCATCAGGGGAAAGCAAATATCTGTTTATATAATAATCCCTTGCACGTTTCAATTTTACGGAAATGATATTTGCATTGGGAGCTGCACCCATATATTCATTGTTTGCATTACCTGCCGCAACAGAAGCAAGAAATGTACCGTGTCCGTCCTCGTCCGTTGAAGGCACGACTGTAAACGGATTATCGGATTGTAAAGCGTTGTTTATCTGTTTATTGGAGTATGTTGAACCGAAATATAAATTATTGGAGCGTTCACCGTCAACACTTTGATCCCATATACTTAAAATTTTAGAAGTGCCGTCCTCAAATTGAAAAACTTTATTTGTATAATCAATACCTGTATCGATTATTCCGATGATGACACCGTTTCCCGAAAGGTCAAGAAAGGGTTGATTTAAAACTTGTGTGATACCGCTTACTTCGTTACTTTGAATATCAAGAGGCGACATTATTTTTGGGAAGAATGAAAGGAAATCGCTGCCTAAATCAACGAGAAGTCTTTGAATATATTTTTCATTGGTGTAGGCGATAACGGAACTGTTTTCTAATTGAGTTCCTAAACGGATATAAGGCTTGTCACTGATGTATTCACGGAAACGTCTTGTATTTATTACTTGGAAATCTACTGTTGTAGGAAGTTTTATAAACTCGTCAAGAGGTAAATTATTTTCTGTTTCAGACAATCTCAAACCCTCCCCATTTATATCTTTCCATGTAGGAAACGGAATTGCTCAGACATAAAGTGCCGTAGCCGAAAGTTTGATTAGGATAGATAATGCCGTCATAACGTCTTGCACCCAGACGTAAAAAAGCCCTTATTCTTTCACCGTAGAGAAAAGGTGCATTTCCCTGAACGATGCCCCACTGCATCATCAAAGCGGCAGAACCCGTTACAAAAGGTGCTGCAAAACTCGTACCCGTGAAAGCATCATAACCGCCGCCTGAACGTGCCGAAATTATATTAACGGCAGGGGCGGCAATATCGGGTATAATTGAAGTATCGGGAACGCCGTTGCCCGAAAAATCAGCGATATTGCCGAGCCGGTCATTATAGCCTGATACACGGATAACTTTATGTGCAGTTGCAGGCAAAGTCATGGTATTATAAACTGACGGAGCGGAAAAATATGTTTTAGCTGTGACTTCCTCAACAGTCGGCAACCATATATCAACATTGCCGTCAACTATGGTCGAGGGAATTATACGCAGTTTCCATAATCCTGAACGGATATAATTTTCATTTGCCCGAATGTCAAAATATATTTCCTGTTCAACGGAATAATGTGTAGGCTGACCGTAAATGACAGTTAAAGTCATGTTGTCGATACGGACGGTTTTCAAACGATTTTCAATATTTACGACACCCGAACTTATCCCATTAGGGAATATCAATTCAACTGCAAAAGTATCTGCAAAATTTTTCCATAGAGATAAATAGAAACTTGTAATTCCCGAAGCTGTGAAAAATTCTATTTCTTTTACTTGATTTGATTTTAAAGAGCCGTTGAAGTGATGACCTGAACCGCCTTCATTACCTGTGGGAATGACAAGGACATTTTTCCATTGGGCAGAGATTTCCGAGAGATATTCTTCAAAAAGACTTCCGCCTTTATGAGAACCGCTGTTCATGCCGAAACTCATGTTTACCGCAACGGGTTTTTGAAGTTCTCTCGACTTTGAAATGATGTATCTGACGGCACGCATTATGTCGGTGGACTTTGCGAAGAAATCATTTGAATTGCGTCCGACTTTTACGATAATCAAATCAGCATTGAAAGCGACACCGATATTTTCACCGTCAGAGGAATTTCCGTTACCGGCGGCAATTCCTGCAACAGCCGTACCGTGACCGTTGAAGTCGTTTGACGGAACTATTTCAAAAGGATAGTCAGACTGCAAAGCGGAATTGATCTGGAATTGCGTGTATTCCGTACCCTCATTGAAGCTTGTCGGCGGAGAGCCGTCAATAGTCTGATCCCATAAATAAAGTATTCGTGTAGAGCCGTCTTTATTCCTGAAATCAATGTGTGTGTAATCAATGCCCGAATCGATAATGCCGATAACAGTACCGTTGCCGTTAAGGTCATAGCTGTATGGATATTGCACTGAACGTATACATGAAGATGTCAAATTAAAACTTGTACCGAGATAGAGTTTTTTGGGAAGTTCAATATCTTCTATTTCGGAAAATGAGTAGAGTTGATTTATTTGACTGCTGTCTATTGAAAGAATGGCATAATTGGGAGAAAGTATTTCTGCATAAGAGTTGAATGTATCTGCAACGGCGAAAATATTTCCATTGTATTTAACGATAATTTCGGTAAGAGCCATAACATCACCCTCTGTTAAATGAGGAATTAGGAATGAGGAATTAGGAATATTTTTTTATTTCCCACCGGTGAAATATATGTATTTTCTTTATAAAAAATGACAAGTGAAGAATGAAAAAATTTATCATTCCTCACTCCTCTGTTAAATGAGGAATTAGGAATGAGGAATGAGGAATATTTTTTTATTTCCCACCGATGAAATATATGTATTTGCTTTATAAAAAATGACAAGTGAAGAATGAAAAAATTTATCATTCCTCACTCCTCTGTTAAATGAGGAATTAGGAATGGGGAATGAGGAATATTTTTTTATTTCCCACCGATGAAATATATGTATTTGCTTTATAAAAAATGACAAGTGAAGAATGAAAAAATTTATCATTCCTCATTCCTCACTCCTCATTCCTCATTTAGAGGACGGTTTTTTGATAAGAGCCATTATAAAGCCAAAGAATACAGCGGCTGCAATTCCTGCGGAACAGGCTGTCAGACCGCCGCTGAATGCACCGATAAAGCCGTCTTTGGCAACACTTTCTTCAATGCCTTTTGCAAGTGCATATCCGAATCCCGTCAGAGGAACAGTTGCACCTGCTCCTGCAAAGTTGACAAGCGGTTCATAAAGACCGAGAGCCGTCAGAATGACACCTGACGTTACATATATGACGAGAATACGGGCAGGCGTGAGTTTGGTTTTGTCAATGAGTATCTGGGCGATAACGCAAAGAATACCGCCGATCAAAAAAGCATAAATGTACTGCATAAAAAATTCACCTCTGTCAATAGTTTCTGCGTGAAAATATGTTTTATACATTTGTGAAAGTGATATTTTGTCATGGGCGGGTTTGAGAAATATTTATCGAAAATTTGTGCATTTTCTATCATATGGAATTATTATATATTTTCAGGGATATTTTGATTTGGCAAGTTGCAAAAATTGTCAATAAGGAATGTGTGTAAATTTAATAGAAAAAAATTTGTAAACGTATTGCATTTTTTGAATGAATATTCTATAATGAATATATCAGGTGATAAAAGAACGGACACTGTTTTTTACAGTGCGAAAATTGACGAAAAAGTGATCGGACGGTGGAGTATGTTTTTTTCACACAGACCTGTTTTATTGGAACAGACTATAAGTTCTCTGGATATAAAGCCTGATGGCGTATATCTTGACGGGACTGCGGGCGGTGGAGGACACTCAGCCGAAATACTGAAAAGACTTCGCATAGGAAGACTGATATGTGTTGATCAGGATCCCGATGCGATAAAAACACTGCATGAACGGTTTGACGGATATGAAAATGTGACGGTCGTGCAGTCGAATTTTTCGGAGATAAAGAGTATCCTGTCTGATCTTGGGATAAAGTCGCTTGACGGGGTGCTATTGGATATAGGGGTGTCGTCCCATCAGCTTGACACGGCTGAAAGGGGATTTTCCTATCACAGCGATGCACCTCTTGATATGAGGATGAGTCAAAGCGGGGTTACTGCCGCTGAGCTTGTCAATAATTTGCAGTTCAATGAACTTGTGCATATACTTTCGGCATACGGCGAAGAAAAGTTTGCAAAGAACATAGCCCGTGCCATAGAACGTGCAAGGAATGTGAAACATATAGAAACAACGCTGGAGCTTGCAGAGATAGTGAAGAGTGCATATCCGCCTGCCAAAAGGCATGACAAGCATCCTGCAAGAAAGACGTTTCAGGCACTCAGGATAGCAGTGAACGGAGAACTTGACAGATTGTCAAAGGGACTTGATGAGGCATTTGATGTGCTGAAAGCAGGGGGCAGGCTGTCAGTTATTACGTTTCATTCGCTTGAGGACAGGATGGTCAAACAGAGAATGGCAAAATGGTGCGAAGGTTGTACCTGTCCGAAGGATTTTCCGATATGCGTGTGCGGAAACAAGCCAAAAGCGGAGTTGGTGTTTAAAAAGCCTGTCGAGGCAGATGAAAATGAACAGGAGGAAAATCCGAGAAGCCGAAGTGCAAAGCTCAGGTGCTGCAAAAAATTATGATAATGTGTTAATTTATATAGAGTCCGTCTGATAGGGATACAGGCAGGACATTTTGAAAGGGAGTATTTGATATGGCAAGGGATAAGTTAAATGCAGCGGCTTATGACCTGTCACTGTTTGAACCGCAGAGAAAGGCACAAAAAGAAAGCAAGAAAAAGAAAAACAATATAATCAAGATAAATGCAAAGAAGAATATAGAGAGCTTAAGAAGAAAAACAAATCCTGCCGTGATAGCGGCTGTATCGCTGTGTACGGCGGCAGTTACGGCGGTGGGCGTATGGATCGTGTGCAACAACGTAAGGATCAATGAACTTAATCAGGAAGTTGCAGATGCAAGGGTAGAACTGTCCCATCAGGCAAATCTTCAGGATGAGTTCCAACTCAGGATCGACAACAAGCTGACCTCAAGCATGATCGAGGATTATGCACAGGGAAAACTTGGAATGTCACAGGTGAAGAATGCCCAAAAGAAATTTGTATCGCTGTCGGACGGCGATCTCGGTCAGGTCATAAGAGATGACGGTACAAATACTGTTCTTGATTCGCTGAAAAAGTTTTTCGGCGAGTCCTGATGGCATATTGAGCGTTGGTCTGCAATAAGTATGTGAATAAGGGTTGTAACAAAAGTATAGCACACAGGTAGGGAACTTTTGTGTACAACCCGTTTTTCAGTCGGAAAATTTATCGGGAAAGGAAGAAATTGGATTTATGGCAAAAAGAGGTACGATGGCAACACTGCATAAACGTACACTTTTTATAATTGCAGTGATAGTAATAGGGCTTGTGTCGGTAGCAGCAAGGCTTTTGTATTTTCAGACGGTCATGGCGGAGGAACTACAGAAACGTGCAGTTGAACAGCAGCTTTCCGATACGACGATCTCCGCCCGAAGAGGCAGCATATATGACAAAAACGGAAATCTGCTTGCCCAAAGTCTGACAGTGTGGAATATAGTTCTTGAACCTGCAAATATAAAAAGTGAAGATGCCCGTATCAAGATCACAGACGGTCTTTCGAAGATACTCAATGTTGACAAGGATGACCTGTATGATAGGTCAACGAGGGATAATTTCTATGAAGTTATCAAGAGAAAAGTGCCGACTGATGTGAAAGACAAGGTAATGGAGTTTGCAAGCAATCTGTATGAAAATGATAAGATACCTGTTGCAGTCAAGGCAATAGAGGATTACAGGAGATATTATACACATGATGATTTTGCGGCAGATGTGCTGGGATTTGTAGGTGCAGACGGTCAGGGACTTGCCGGCGTGGAGTATCAGTATGATGAATATTTAAAGGGTAAAAACGGCAGGCTTGTCGTTTCAAGAAATGCGATAGGAAATGAAATGCCGTTCCCGTATGAGCAGAAGATAGATGCCATAGACGGCTATAATCTGACACTGACGATAGATGAGAATATACAGAGCATCATGGAAAAGTATGTCAGGGAAACAATAAAGGAGTTCAATGTCGGCAATCGTGGCTGTGCCATAATGATGGAAGTGAAAACGGGAAAGATATTGGGTTTTGCGTGTGAAGGTTCTTTCAACCCGAATGAGCCGTTCAAGATAGCAGATACAAAGGCAGCGAAAAGAATAGAGGCTCTGCCCGAAAAGGAACGGGACGCTGCTGAAAGTGCGGAATTGAGCCGTCAATGGAGAAATAAGGGTGTCAGTGATACTTATATACCGGGTTCGGTATTCAAGATGGTGATGGCATCATCGGTGCTGTCAGAGGGGCTTATCACCGATAAGACAAGGTTTGAATGCACAGGTTCATATGCACCGTTTGAAGGTTCTCCGATGATAGACTGCTGGGAGAGCAAAGGTCACGGTACGGAAACACTTGAACAGGCACTTTGCAATTCCTGCAACCCTGCATTTATGCAGATGGGCTTCATGCTTGGCAGAGAAAAGTATTATGAGTATTATGTTGCATTCGGTTTCTCGGAGAAAACGGGCATCGATCTTCCCGGTGAAAGTGAAGATATTTTCTTCCACAGCGGTTCTGAAAAAGCTGTAAACGGCATGGATCTGACAGATCTTGCGGTAGGCTCTTTCGGACAGAACTTCAAGATAACACCGATACAGATGCTTTCAGCGTGTGGGGCGATAGCAAACGGCGGAAAATTGATGAGACCTTTCGTTGTATCGCAAATATCAGATGCAAGCGGAAATGTCGTGAGATCAACGGAGCCGTTTGTGAGAAATCAGGCAGTGTCTTCTGATGTTGCAAAAAAGGTGTGCGGAATGCTCAGGACAAATGCTATATCCGGTGGCGGCAAGAACGGCTATGTGGCAGGCTACAGGATCGGCGGCAAAACGGGTACATCTGAAAAGACAGTCAATGATGACGGTACTTTGAGCAGTGATTATATTGCCTCATACTGCGGAATAGCTCCGGCAGATGATCCTGAAGTGGCATTGCTCTGTTATTTCGACTCGCCTGACAAGAAGATAAACTATTACGGTACAACGGTAGCAGCACCGTGTTTCAGAAACATAATGAGTGAGGTTCTGCCGTATCTTGGGATAGAGAAAGTTTATACGGAAGCCGAGATCAAAAATCTGGATACAGTGACGGGTGCATATATCGACATGACAGTAGAAGATGCTGAAATGCAGATCAAGAATGCTTCCCTGAATGTGAAGGTGGTAGGAAACGGAAAGACCGTTACAGGACAAAATCCTTCGGCTTACTCAACTATCCCAAAAGAAGGAACAGTAGTTCTTTATACGGAAAAGGATGAAAAAAGAACAGAAGTGGTCATGCCTGATTTTTCAAACCTGTCTTTGACGGAGGCAAACAATCTGGCAGCAGAGCTTTCATTGAATATATGTATCGAAGGAAGTCATGCAGGCGACAGCGGTGCCTATGTCAAGGAGCAGGACATCGAAAAAGGAACGAATGTTGAGATATACACAGTTGTGACACTGACCTTCAATCAGGACAACTCCATCATGTAAGGAAATCGGAAAGGCGGATATTTTTTATGACAAAAATGTGGACGATCATATCGGCAGTCAGTTCTTTCGGTATAGCAGCGTTGCTGGGCATATGGCTTGTGCCGTTTCTGAAGAAGCTGCATTTTCAGCAGACAGAACGTGAAGAGGGTATAGACCTTCATAAAAGCAAGGCAGGCACACCTATGATGGGCGGTTTTATGTTCATCTTGTCAAGTATCGTGTCGGGTGCAGGCGGCGTAGCTTTGTACAATGCACTCGGTGGAGCACCTGAGACTCCTCTGCTTTGTGCAAAGGTCTATGCAGGTATATTCATGGCACTTGCCTATGGTGCGATAGGCTTTATTGATGACTACATCAAGGCGATCAAGAAGAGAAATCTCGGTCTGACCGCCAAGCAAAAACTTGTATTGCAGTTTTTGGTCGCGGCAGCATATCTTGCAACGATATACTTTTTCGGCGGGGATACAAAGACATTCATACCGTTTGCAGGTATGGTCGATGTCGGTTTGATGTACTATCCGCTGGCGGCAATATTTATTGTGGGTATCGTGAATGCAGTCAATCTGACGGACGGCATAGACGGATTGAACGGCTCGGTGACTTTTTTCGGAGCGATATTCTTTATGCTGATAGCACCGTTTATTGAGAGGATAGGTGTTTCGATCATGTCGGCGGCACTGGCAGGAGGCTGTCTGGGATTCCTTGTATGGAATTTCCACCCTGCCAAAGTTTTCATGGGAGATACAGGCTCGCTGTATCTGGGAGGATTCATGTGTGCGATCGCCTTTGCACTTGATATGCCCGTCATGCTGATACTCGTGGGACTGATATATATAATAGAGATGTTCTCCGTTATATTGCAGGTAGGCTATTTCAAGCTCACACACGGTAAAAGACTTTTCAAAATGAGTCCGATACATCATCACTTTGAGAAGTGCGGCTGGTCGGAAGTAAAGATAGTGATCGTGTTCAGTGCGGTAACGGTGGTATGCGGGGCATTGGCACTTATGACAGTAATGAAATATACGAATTTTATATGAAAAGGAAAGGGGTTTTTTCGGATTGAAAACGGTGGCATCTTCTTCAAAGAGAGTCCGACCGCCTAAACGGACTGAAAGACCTGTCGGGACATCTTCGGCGACAAATCAAAAACCGCATGGTCTGATAGGTCTGAAATCCAAATTCAAGCTGTTTTCCGTAAGGCTCGGACTTGATATGTCATTTTTATTTCTTGTGCTGATACTGCTGATAATAGGTATCTTGATGATGTTTTCGGCAAGTTACCCTTCGGGATTTGCATATAAAGATGACAGTTTCTATTATCTTAAAAAGCAGCTCATGTTTGCAGCGGTGGGACTTGCAACAATGATAGGCTTGTCATATCTTGACTATCATCATTGGCATATACTGTCGTATGGAGTGTTTATAGTTGCATTGGTACTGTTGATATGGGTATTATTCGTGGAAACGAATGGTGTCAGACGTTGGATATATATAGGTTCATCATCGTTCCAACCGTCAGAGATAGCAAAGCTCGCAGTAGTATTGGTGCTTGCGGACTGGGGTTCAAGGCATAGCAAAAAAATGGGTACTTTCAAGTATGGTGTACTTGCCCCGATGTGCATAGCAGGTGTGATAATGGGGCTTATGCTGCTTGAACCGCACTATTCCGGCATAGCGATCATACTTATTTTGACGGCACTGATGATGTGCATAAGCGGAGTAAAGCTGAGATGGTTTTTGATAATAGGCATTCCCGTTCTGTCATTGATCGCACTTGCGGCAGCGACGGGAAAACTCGGCTATTTTATGGAACGTATGGACGGCTGGGGAGCTGCTTTGAATCCGCCCGATGAACTGTACTGGGCAACGTATCAGACAAGAAATTCAATTTATGCGATAGGTTCTGGAGGTTTTTGGGGGCTTGGCTTGGGAATGTCAAGACAGAAATATCTGTATATTCCCGAAGTGCAGAATGACTTTGTGTTTGCAGTGGTATGTGAGGAACTTGGATTTATCGGAGCAGCGATAATACTTTTCCTGTTCGGGCTTCTGGTGTACAGAGGGATAAAAATTTCTATCAAGGCAAAAGACAGGTTCGGTTCACTTCTCGGAATAGGACTTTCTGCACAGATAGGTATACAAGTGATTTTGAATATCCTTGTTATTACAGACTGGATGCCGAATACAGGTATAAGTTTACCGTTTTTCAGCTATGGCGGTACATCACTTGTTATGCTTCTCGCACAGATGGGGATAATCTTATCTATATCAAGAACATCTAATCTTGAAAAAGCGTAATTCAGAGTGGAGAGTGGAGTTGTTTTCTGCTCTCCCCGAAATCCCGTTATGAATTTATATATTGCAGAATGTTGAGAGTGGAGGGCAGAGTGAAGGCTCTGCTTTTCACCCTCAGCATTTGAGTAGGAAAAAGGAGTGTATAGTATGAGAGTTATACTTGCAGGCGGCGGTACAGCAGGACATATCAATCCTGCACTTGCTATCGCAGGCTATCTTAAAGAAAAACAGCCTGATACAGAGATACTTTATATAGGCAACAAAGGCGGCATGGAAGAAAGACTTGTCCCGCAGGCAGGATTTGCTTTTAAAAGCGTGAGTGTGCAGGGATTCAGAAGAAAAATATCTTTCAAGTCGCTGAAAGAGAATGTCGTTACGGTGAAAAAGGCTGTCAGGGCAAGTCATGATGCGGAAAAACTGATAAAGGAATTCAAGCCTGATGTGTGCATAGGCACAGGCGGATATGTCAGCGGACCTGTCATGAGGGCAGCGGCAAAATTAGGAATACCTGTTCTGATACATGAGCAGAATGCCTATCCCGGCATAACCAATAAAATGCTTGCAAAAAAGGCGGCAAGAGTAATGCTTGCCATGCCCGCCGCAAGAGAAAAATTCAAAGGTGATTACAATTTCGTTGATGTCGGCAACCCTATCAGAAGTGCCATTCTGAAAGAGGACAAGCAGTCGGCAAGAAAAAAATTGGGACTTGACAGCAGACCTGTGATACTTTCATTCGGCGGAAGTCTCGGAGCTGACAGGATAAATGAAGCTCTTGCAGATGTCATATCGAGAAGTGCAAAGGACGGCAAATATCAGCATATACACGCTTACGGACAGTATGGAAAATGGTTTCCCGATCTTCTCAAAGAAAAGGGCGTTGATTTGGAAAAAGCCACAAATTTGGATATAAGGGAATATATAAATGATATGCCGATATGTCTTGCGGCGGCAGATGTCGTTGTTGCAAGGGCGGGAGCAATGACACTGAGCGAGATACAGGTAAAAGGCAAGCCGTCTATATTGATACCGTCACCGAATGTTGCAGAGAATCATCAATATCACAATGCGATGGCATTGGTGAACAAAAAGGCAGCACTCATGATAGAGGAAAAAGACCTCACGCCTGAAAAACTTACGGAAGCAATAGATTCTCTTGCATCGGATAGCAAAAAGTTGGCAGAGTATTCTGAAAATGCAAAAAAAATGGGAATAGCCGATGCATCGGAAAGAATTTATTCCGTCATAACGGAAGTAGTCAAGAAATAACAATGCACATTGAAATTTGAAAAAAGGGGGAATGTTCGTGAAAACGGAGGATGACATCAAGAATGAAGTGGAAGAGGCTGTTTCGGATGATCTGGCGGCAGAGGAGGAAGAAGAACCGATAGTGCCTGCCAGACAACCCGAAAGTGCCAAAAAACGCCGGATAAAAAGGATAGTTTTTTATGTTTCGGCAATGGTGATCGCACTGATAATATGTTCATTGCTGTCACTGACGGTATTTTTCAAGATAGACGAGATATATGTCGAGGGTACTACAAAGTATACTGAAAGTGAGATAATTGCGGCAAGCATGATAAAAAAGAATGACAATCTTATTTTGTGCAACACCGCTCCCGGCAAAAAGAATATCGTTGAGAAATTCCCGTATGTTGACGATGTGGATATACAGAAACGGCTCTTCAATAAGATAAATATAAAGATAACAGAAGCCAAGCCTGTATCCATGATAAAGAGCGGTGACAAATATTACGTCCTTAGCAAAAAAAGCAAGATCATTGAGATCGACTCGGATAAAAAATATAATATACCGGTCATAGTGGGTGCTAAACTGAAAAATACAAAGCTGTGCGGATATGCGGAATATGAGGATCAAGATACCAAAAAATATTTGGATGAAGTGATCTCCCTTATCAAAAAGTACGAAATCAAGGGAATATCCACGATAGACATATCTTCTCTGAGCAATATATTTATGCTGAAGTCTAATGGCTTCAAGATCGTAATAGGTTCACCTGCCAATTTGGATTACAAGTTCAACAGTGCAAGTTCGATCATAAATGAACACGTTTCCGACAACGATACGGGAATACTTGATGTATCGGTAGTTGACGAGGACGGTGCAAGATCGTTCTTCAAGACAAAAGAAGAAAGCAAACCTGAATCTTCCAAGCCCCAAGAAAAAAGCAAGCCCGAATCTTCACAGCCCGAAAGCTCTCTTGAGGAAAGCTCTGAGCCGTCCGAAGAAGTGTCTGAGGAAAGCGAAAATACGGAATATCCCGAAGACGAAGAAAGCAATGAAGAATATTCCGAAGATGAGGATGAAGGTGAGGAAGAAGAGTCTTTTGAGGATGAGGAAGAGTATTCTGAAGAAGAATATGATGACGAATCCTATGAAGATGAGGAATATGAGAATGAACCCTCTGAAGATGAAGAAGATTATTCCGAAGATGACGAGGAAGATGAAAATGAATATTCCGAAGAGGAATATTATGATGACGATGAAGAAAATAACGATGATGATGATACGGAATAATCGTCAAAATCACTAAAAAAACGCTTTTAAAAAACGAAATTTATTTATATAGTGATAAATATATTGAAAAATTGATTTAGTGTATTGAAAAAATGCATGAAAAGTGGTAGATTATTAGTTAGCTACATTTAGTAGGTTTCATAATGATGAAGTTAATTTTGAAGGGAGAAAGACAATGCCTTACGAATTTGAAAGTGAAATGGACACGATTGTACATATTAAGGTAGTCGGAGTAGGCGGTGGCGGCGGAAATGCCATCGACAGAATGGTGGAGTATGTATCGGGGGTAGAGTTTATTTCTATCAATACAGATAAACAGGCTCTCATACGTTCAAAGGCTACTCAGAAGATCCAGATAGGAGAAAAAATAACAGGCGGCAAGGGTGCAGGTTCAAGACCTGAGATAGGTGAAAAAGCTGCTGAAGAGAGCCGTGGACAGATCAGTGATCTTCTTCAGGGAACAGATATGGTATTCATCACCGCAGGTATGGGCGGCGGTACAGGTACAGGTGCAGCTCCCGTTGTTGCAGAAATTGCAAAAGAAATGGGTATACTGACAGTCGGTATCGTTACTACACCCTTCTTCTTTGAAGGTAAAAAGCGTATGGCTCAGGCAGAAATGGGTATCGAAAAGCTTAAATCGCACGTTGATTCACTTATCGTTATCCCCAATGAAAGATTGAAGCATATCAGCGGTGAGAAGATAACTCTTCAGAATGCATTCTTTGCAGCAGATGATGTACTCCGTCAGGGAGTTCAGAGCATCACCGATCTTATAGTGATACCGGGACTTGTAAACCTCGACTTTGCAGACGTTACTTCCGTCATGAAGGATGCAGGTTATGCACTCATGGGCGTAGGTCTTGCATCCGGCAAGGACAAGGCAAAAACTGCTGCACAGCAGGCTATCTCCAGCCCGCTTCTCGGTACTTCCATCGAGGGTGCAAAAGGTCTTATCGTTAATATCAAGGCTTCGCCTGACATTGGACTTGATGAGATACAGGAGGCATCGACTATGATCTCCGAGCAGGTAGATGAGAATGCTATAATCATCTGGGGTGCTGCTCTTGACGAGGAAATGGACGATACCATCAGCGTTATAGTTATTGCAACGGGTTTCCCGACAACAGATCACTATACCCTTGTCGATCAGAAAAAGGGAACAGGTTCTTCACAGTTCAAGTACGGTAATTCCGCACAGAAGCCTGAACCTCAGAGATACGGCGGTGTGATGAGACCGCAGGAAAATAGACAGCCCAGAATGTCACAGCCTGCTCCGCAGTATAATTCATATCAGCCTGCACCGCAGCAGCCGTATTATCCGAACCAGGCTCCTCAGCAGGAAAAGCTCCAGCAGCCTCAGCAGCCTGTTTATCCGAATGCCAACAC
Source organism: uncultured Ruminococcus sp. (assembly GCA_902800005.1). Taxonomy (GTDB): domain Bacteria; phylum Bacillota; class Clostridia; order Oscillospirales; family Acutalibacteraceae; genus UBA1213. The sequence continues at coordinate 14,797 of CADCCP010000014.1, forward strand.
AAGCATTCAGCCTAACAGACCGCAGCAGAGACCTGCTCAGCAGAACAGTCAGAGAAATGCTGATCCCGATGATTCCTACATGGACATCATGTCTATATTCAAGCAATAATCAATGAAAGCCTGCCGTTTATTTTGCGACAGGCTTTATTTTGCATAAAACGGAGGGAAATCGATGAAAAACAAGCACGTTATCGATCTGGAGGATATTTCAAAAGAGGAATTGATGGAAATTATAGAGCTTGCCAATAAAATAATGGCAGAGCCTGATAAATATTCGGAAGCCTGCAAGGGAAAGATATTGGCAACACTGTTTTATGAGCCGTCAACAAGAACACAGATGTCCTTTAAGACGGCTATGCTCAGACTTGGCGGAAGTGTCATAGGATTTGACAATCCGCAGAACTCATCTGTATCAAAGGGCGAGAGTTTGAAGGATACTATAACGGTCGTCGGCGGATATACGGACATAATTGCCATAAGACATCCGTCAGAAGGTGCTGCAAAGGCGGCTTCTATGTATTCGGCAGCTCCCGTTATCAATGCAGGTGACGGCGGTCATCTTCACCCGACACAGACTTTGACAGATGTAGTGACGCTTTACAATGAAAAAGGTACACTTGACAATATGTGTATAGGCTTGTGCGGAGACCTCAAAAACGGCAGAACGGTACATTCACTGATAAAAACAATGTCACATTTTGAGAATAACAGTTTTGTGCTTATCTCAACGCCCGAACTGACAGTGCCACAATATATAAAGGATATACTCAACAGATCGGGCTGTCAATACAGAGAGATGCCTAATTTGAAGGAAGCAATGCCCCTGCTTGATGTGTTATATATGACGAGGATACAGAGAGAGCGTTTTTCAAGTGCGGAAGAATATGAAAAACAGAAGGGTGTATTTGTACTTGACAGGGAGAAGCTGACATATGCAAAGGGTGACTTGAAGATACTGCATCCTCTTCCGAGAGTGGACGAGATAGAGGAAGATGTAGACTATGATCCGAGAGCAAAATATTTTATACAGACCGTTTACGGAATGTATGCAAGAATGGCACTTATCATGACTATGCTCAAGGACGTTGACAGAACGCCCATGCCGAGAAAATTCGATACGCATAATGTCAGATGTCAGAATCCCCGCTGTATCACTCAGCAGGAAAAGTATCTTCCCAAGAGGTTCCATAAAGCAGGCGGCGATATGCTTTTGTGCCGTTACTGCGACGACAGAACACTTATATGAGAGTGAAGAGTGGAGAGTGAAGAGTGGAGAGTGGAGCGGTTATACGGAAATCAAATTTGCATAAATAATTGAATTTTGAGAGTTGAGCGAAATTGCGTAAACTCCACACTCCACTCTCAACTCTCCACTCTGTTTAAGAAGGGGGGAAAGTTAGAGATGGCTATACCGAATGATCCGGTGATACTTTTGTCGTATGTGAACACGCAGTTGAGGGATAAATATCCGTCACTTGACGAGTTCGGAAAGTCGAACAGTATCGATATAAGTGAGATAAAAAACAAGCTGTCTGCAATAGGCTATGAGTACAGTGCAGAGTTGAACAGGTTTATATGAGAGAGGGAATCGGGTGAAAAAAACAAAGATATTTTTGATTTTGATATGCAGTCTGCTGATGAGTTCGTGCAGTTTTGATCTTGATTTGGACAAGCTTTTTGACGAAATGTTCTTTGAGGAGGAAATATCATACAAAGAGCCGTCCAAAATAGAGGTATCGGACTATTACACGACACCTTATGACAGTCCTGTTGAAAGGGAACTGTCTGAAAGTGAAGTTGAGCTGTATAACATGATATGCTATTATCTGGAAAATTACGATTTGTCGTTTCACTTTGAGAATGCAGACGAGAATGAAGTGATAAAGGCATACAGAGCAGTAATTGAGGATCACCCCGAATATTTCTGGGTAAACGGAGGATATAAGTATGTCATCACGACATTTTCCACGCACACGGAAATAGAATTTACGCCTGCTTCACAGGACAATGTTAATGATATAATTGCAAAAAATGCGAAGTTCAAGGTCAAAGTACAAAGCATTGTCGAGGAAGCAAATAAGCAGGAAACTTTATATGATAAAGTGCTGTATGTGCATGATTATATCGTGGACAATACAAGCTATGACCATGATGCAGCGGAAAATCAGCCTGATGATGAAGTGGATGAGTATTTTGACAGCAGATCGGCTTACGGATGTCTTGTCAACGGCAGGGCGGTATGTTCGGGATATGCGGATGCATTCCAGTGCATCATGCAGGCACTTGAGATCCCATGCGGCGGTATATCCGGAAATGCGGTTGACGGAGGAGAGTCTCATGCATGGAATTATGTGAAGTTGGGTGATTACAATTATCAGATAGATGTGACATGGGACGATTCCAGCTATACAGATGATGAGGGCGGCAATGCGGAAAGAAAGTCATATGATTATTTTCTTGTGACGACTGAGGAAATGGAACTTACGCATATCATCAGTGAAGATCAGCTTGTACCTGAGTGCAGCGGACTTGAGTATAATTATTATATTTATAATAATCTGTATTTCCCTGAATATGATTTTGATTATGTGGCATATACGATAAGAGAGAATGTACCTTACGGCAGTGTGTCGCTGAAGTTCGGCACACCTGATGAATGTCAGAAAGCCTATGATGATCTTCTTGAAAATGACCGCATATTCCGTATAGACGGTGTCAGCGGTTCGGTGTCATATGTAAAGGGAAATAACGGTCTTACACTGACGTTTACGTTCTGAGAAAATAAAGCCTGTTCGACGGCAGGCTTTATTTTTTGTTGACAAAATCGTGAATGTAGGCTAAAATATAGATATAAAATCAAGGAGGAGATTTGATATGAAAAAAGTAGCAGTAATAATGGGCAGTGACAGTGATTTTCCCGTAGTATCGGGAGCAATAAAAACACTGAATGAATACGGAGTACCGTTTGAAGTGCATATCATGTCTGCACACAGAACTCCCGAAAAAGCAGCGGAATTTTCTGCAAATGCAAAGGCAAACGGATTCGGAGTTATCATAGCAGCGGCAGGCAAGGCGGCACATCTTGCAGGTGTACTTGCGGCACATACGACTATCCCTGTTATAGGTATACCGATAAAGTCATCAACTCTTGACGGACTTGATGCACTTTTGGCAACGGTTCAGATGCCGAAAGGAATACCTGTTGCAACGGTCGCAATAGACGGTGCAGACAATGCGGCAATACTTGCAGTGCAGATGTTGGCACTTTCTGATGACACTCTTGCAGAGAAACTTGCACAGGACAAAGAAAATATGAAAAACGGTGTTGCCAAGAAAGATACTGCGATACAGGAAAAAGTGGCAGAATTGATAAATAAGAATTGAGGTAATATCATGTCAGAATTACATGATGAATGCGGGGTTTTCGGCATATTCAGCAATGATGAGAAGCTGGATATTGCGGAAGAAACGTATCTTGCACTGTATGCACTTCAGCACAGAGGTGAAGTCGGTGCGGGAATTGCCGTGAATGATAACGGCAATATGGTTTATTATAAGGATTTCGGAGTAGTACCCGAAGCATTGCCCGAAAAGGAACTTGCAAGGCTCAAAAACGGTCAGATCGCTCTCGGTCATGTGAAGTATTCTGCAAGAGAACAGATCGACCATGCAGATCTTGCTCCGCTTGTGATGAGATATTCACACGGACAGTTGGCATTGTGCATGAACGGGGCTTTGGCTAATCACAATGAACTAAAAGAGGAACTTCATAAAGGTGCAGCCATATTTCAGTCTGACGGCGATACCGAGATCATAGCCTACATGATAGCAAGGGCAAGGATAGGTGCAGTCACTATCGAAGAAGCTGTTCAGAAAGCTGTAAAACAGCTTAAAGGAGCGTATGCAGTTGTATTGATGTCACCGAGCAAGCTGATAGGTGTGCGTGATCCGATGGGTGTAAGACCGCTTTGCATGGGGAAAATAGGTGAAAGTTATGTGCTGACATCGGAGTCATGCGTATTTGACAGCATGGACGGGGAGTTTATCAGAGATGTACAGCCCGGTGAGATTGTCGTAATAGACAGTGACGGTGTACACAGCTATACCGAAAACTGCGGCGGAAAAACAGCAGCGTGTATATTTGAGTATGTATTTTTTGCAAGACCTGACAGCGTGGTTGACGGAGTATCCGTTGACATGGCAAGACAGCGTGCAGGCATGATGTTGGCAGAACAGTGTCCTGTTGAAGCTGATATAGTGTGCGGAGTGCCTGACTGCGGCAGAAGTGCCGCTATCGGCTATTCAATGAGATCGGGTATTCCTTATGCGACGGGAATCATTAAAAACAAGTATCTTGGCAGAGGTTTCCGTAACAGAAAAAGACACAGTGAATATATCATGCGAATAAAACTCAATGCTCTGAAAAACAATGTTGAGGGCAAAAGAGTTATAGTCATAGATGACTCCATCGTAAGGGGCAAGACAAGCAAACATATAGTAGATTTGCTGAGAAATGCGGGGGCAAAGGAAGTACACATGAGGATAGCCTCACCGCCTTTCATAAGTCAGTGCTATCTGACAAGTGACACTACCGAAAAAGAGGATCTTATGGCGGTACGAATGACCGTTGAAGAAATGCGTGAATATATGGGAGCGGATTCGCTGGGATTCCTTTCAGTCGAGAGCATTAAAGAAATGGTCAAGGAAAGCAGTCTTTCTATATGTGATGCCTGCTTTACGGGAAATTATCCGCTTGATGTGTCAAAAGCATCGAGGGAAAATAAATATTCTCAAAAAATTTAATGAGGAGTGGAACAATGAAAAGTTACAGTGACAGCTATAAGGCGGCAGGTGTAGATGTTACGGCAGGTTACAGAGCCGTTGAACTTATGAAAGCCCACGTTGCAAGGACGATGACAAGCGGTGTTATGTCAGGCATAGGCGGTTTTGGGGGACTTTTTGAACTTGATACAACGGGCATAAAAAAGCCTGTTTTAGTGTCGGGAACCGATGGTGTAGGAACGAAAATAAAAATAGCTTTTTTGCTTGATAAGCATGATACAGTAGGTATAGACTGTGTTGCAATGTGCGTTAATGATATAATCTGCTGTGGTGCAAAACCGCTGTTTTTCCTTGATTATATAGCTATCGGAAAGAACTATCCCGAAAAAGTCGCTCAGATAGTATCGGGCGTTGCAGAGGGCTGTGTTCAGAGCGGCTGTGCATTGATAGGCGGTGAAACTGCCGAACATCCCGGACTTATGCCCGAAGATGAATATGACCTTGCAGGATTTTCAGTCGGTATCGTTGATAAAGACAAGATATTAAATCCCGATACCCAAAAAGCCGGAGATGTTATGATAGCAATAAAATCCAGCGGTGTGCATTCAAACGGATTTTCACTTGTCAGAAAAGTATTTGATATAAGTGAAAAGACCGTGGGCAAATACTATGATGAACTCGGCGGAACTCTCGGTGAAACTCTCCTTACACCTACGAGAATTTATGTAAAGCCAATACTTGCACTTCTCGACAGCGTGAAAGTTAAGAGTATATCTCATATAACGGGCGGCGGATTTTATGAAAATATCCCCCGTTCACTTCCGAAAAATCTTTCAGCATATATCAAAAAGAGTGATGTTCAGGTTTTACCGATATTCGATTTGATAGCCAAAGTCGGAAATGTCCCCGAACATGATATGTTCAATACTTATAATATGGGTGTCGGAATGACTGTTGTAGTCGATAAAACAGAGGCTGACAAGGCTGTTGAAGTTCTCAAAGCCAACGGTGAGGACGCTTATATTTTAGGCGAACTCGTTGAAAGTGATGAAGGAGTTATCATTGAATAATGCACAATTCATAATGCATAATGCATAATTATTCTGAATTGGGGCAAACGCATTATGAAAGGTTGGTTTTGAAATGAAAAATATAGTGGTGCTTGTATCGGGCGGCGGAACAAATTTACAGGCTCTCATCAATGCACAGGAAAACGGCATTATCAAAAACGGAAAGATAACTTGTGTTATTTCTTCAAAAGCTGATGCTTATGCACTTGAAAGGGCTAAAAAACACGGCATTAAAACAAGGGTTCTCGTCAGAAAAGATTATCCCGATGTAGTGGATTACAGCAGGGAAATGCTGAAAGCTTTGCAGGAAGAAAAAGCTGATTTAGTCGTTTATGCAGGCTTTATGACGATTCTTGATGAATTGGTGACGAAGGCTATGCCGAATAAAATGATGAATGTACATCCGGCTTTGATACCGTCGTTTTGCGGAAAAGGCTATTACGGATTGAGAGTGCATGAAGAGGCTCTTGCAAAGGGCGTTAAATTGACGGGTGCAACGGTGCATTTTGTAACGGAAGTTTGTGACGGCGGTCCTATTATATTGCAGAAAGCCGTTGAAGTACATGATGACGATACACCCGAAATTCTGCAAAAGAGAGTCATGGAACAGGCTGAATGGCAGATATTGCCGCAAGCAGTGGCATTGTTCTGTGATGACAGGCTCGAAGTAAAAGACAATAAAGTTTATGTGAGGTAATGTATTATGGTAGATTTGAAAAAAGAGATTTCCTCTACTACATATCCCGGCAGAGGAATTATAATCGGCAAGAGTGCAGACGGAAAGAAAGCTGTTATCGGTTATTTCATCATGGGCAGAAGTGCCAACAGCCGTAACAGAGTATTCGTGAAAGAGGGAAAAGACCTTAAAACACAGGCTTTTGATCCGTCAAAGTTGGTTGATCCTTCATTGATAATCTATGCACCCGTAAGAACTCTTGAAAATGCGACTATCGTTACAAACGGCGATCAGACCGATACAGCAAGAGATTTCATTCTTTCGGGAAAGACTTTTGAAGAAGCTCTCCGTACAAGGACTTTTGAACCCGATCCGCCGAACTTTACTCCGAGAATTTCAGGTATACTTGAATTTGCAGACGGCGATTTTTCATATAAGATGTCCATTCTCAAAAGCAACTGCGGCAGAGAGGATTCTGCATTGAGATTCTTCTATGAGTATGCACAGCCCATTGCAGGTGAGGGACATTTCATTCACACTTATAAGTGTGACGGTGCTCCCATTCCGTCATTTGAGGGTGAACCTACTCTCGTAAATATTGAGGGAGATATAGACGAGTTCACAAAGAATGTATGGGATTCTCTTAATGAAGATAACAAAGTTTCGCTTTATACAAGATTCATTGACCTTGCAACAGGTGAATTTGATGACAGGATCGTCAATAAAAATCAGTAATTGGAGGAAACAAAGATGAACGAATTGGAATTGAAATACGGCTGTAACCCTAATCAGAAACCGTCAAAGATTTTCATGACAGACGGAAGTGAATTGCCTGTAACTGTTTTGAACGGCAGACCGGGTTATATAAATTTTCTTGACGCTTTCAACAGTTGGCAGTTGGTATGCGAATTGAAAGCCGCAACAGGTTTACCGGCGGCAGCATCTTTTAAACACGTCAGTCCTGCGGGTGCGGCAGTTGCAACGGAATTATCCGATACTTTGAAGAAGATATATTTTGTTGATGACTTGGAATTGTCCCCGATAGCAAGTGCTTATGCCAAGGCAAGAGGTGCTGACAGAATGTCATCATACGGTGATTGGGTGGCACTCTCCGATACTTGTGACAAGCAAACTGCACTTCTTCTTCAAAGAGAAGTTTCAGACGGCATTATCGCTCCCGATTATACGGACGAGGCTCTTGAAATTCTCAAATCAAAGCGTAAAGGCACATATAATGTCGTTAAGATAGATGTAAATTACGTTCCCGAAAAGATAGAACGTAAACAGGTTTACGGCATTACTTTTGAACAGGGCAGAAATGATTTGAAAATAGATGAAGATATGCTGAAAAATATCGTAACGGAAAATAAGGATTTGCCCGAAAGTGCAAAGCGTGATCTGATAGTAGCATTGATAACGCTGAAATATACACAGTCAAATTCCGTATGCTATGCAAAGGACGGTCAGGCTATCGGTGTAGGTGCAGGTCAGCAGTCAAGAATACATTGTACAAGACTTGCAGGAAATAAGGCTGATATATGGTATCTCCGTCAGTGTCCGAAAGTGCTTGCACTTCCGTTTAAAGATACTATCCGCAGACCTGACAGGGATAACACTATTGATGTATATATCTCTGATGATTATGAAGATGTACTTGCAGACGGCACATGGGAACAGTTCTTTACAACAAAGCCCGAACCCCTTACAAAAGAGGAAAAGAAAGCATGGCTTGCAACTTTTGAAGGTGTTGCATTGGGTTCTGACGCATTTTTCCCGTTCGGCGATAACATTGAAAGAGCTAAAAGAAGCGGTGTACAGTATATTGCACAGCCGGGCGGTTCTATCCGTGACGATAATGTTATTGACACCTGCAACAAGTATAATATGACAATGGCATTTACAGGCATACGTCTGTTCCACCATTGATGGAGGGGAATATATGAGAATACTTGTAGTAGGCGGCGGCGGACGTGAACACGCTATTATCCGCAAGTTGAAAGAAAGTCCGAAAGTTGATAAAATATACGCAGCCCCCGGTAATGGCGGTATTGCAAAAGATGCGGAATGTATCAGCATAGGGGCTATGGACAAAGAGGGCATAGTGGCATTTTCAAAGGAAAATGCGGTTGACTTGGTATTTGTAGCCCCTGATGATCCGTTGGCTGATGGCATGGTAGATACACTTTTAGCTAACGGTATCAGAGCATTCGGACCTCGTGCAAATGCGGCTATCATAGAGAGCAGTAAAGTTTTTTCAAAGAACTTGATGAAGAAATACGGTATACCGACAGCGGAATATGAAACTTTCAGCGAACCCGAAAAAGCTATTGAATATATTCAAAAAAGAGGACATTTTCCTGTAGTTGTAAAGGCTGACGGTCTTGCATTGGGAAAAGGCGTTATCATAGCAAAGACCATGACAGAGGCAAAAGCGGCTGTCAAAGAGATAATGGAAGATAAAAAATTCGGTGCTTCGGGAAATAATGTTGTAGTAGAGGAATTTTTGACAGGACCTGAAGTATCTGTATTGGCATTCACTGACGGTATCGCATTAAAGCCTATGGTATCATCAAAAGACCACAAGAGAGCTTATGATAATGATGAAGGCTTGAATACGGGCGGTATGGGTACGATAAGCCCCAATCCGTATTATACAGATGAAATTGCCGAGATTTGCAGAAAGACAATTTTTGAACCGACAGTTGCGGCTATGAATAGTGAAAACAGGACTTTCAAAGGCTGTTTGTATTTCGGCTTGATGATAACACCCGATGGTCCCAAAGTCATTGAATACAATGCAAGATTCGGCGATCCCGAAACACAGGTAGTTTTGCCGAGATTAAAAACCGATCTTGTTGATATAGTCGAGGCTGTCATAGATGAAAAGCTGTCACAGATAGACATAAAGTGGAGTGACGAAGCGACGGCTTGTGTAGTAATGGCATCCGGCGGTTATCCGTTGGCATATAAAAAAGGCTTGGAGATAACCGGACTTGACGAAAACGGACAAGTCGAGGGTGCAGAGGTATTCCATGCGGGAACGAAACTTGAACACGGTAAATTTTATACTAACGGCGGACGTGTATTAGGCGTGACGGGTAAGGGAAAAACTCTTGATGAAGCACTTGAAAAAGCATACAATGCCGTTAAGAAGATAAACTTTGAGAATGTTCATTATCGTACCGATATAGGAAAAACAAAATAAGTGTGGAGAGTGGAGAGTTGAGAGTGGAGTATTTTATGTTCATACTCTTGCGATCCACTCTTTATGTTTTATTTCGGAATGATTTTTTGTCATAGTGAATATAAATTTATATGAAAAATTTTGAAATAGTACTTGATTTTTTCGGAGAAATGGTATACAATACATTTAGCACTCAGGGAAAGAGAGTGCTAAAAAAATTGATGTAAAGAAAAGATTGCTTAAAGGAGGCAATAATTATGACTATTAAACCGTTACTGGACAGAGTAGTTGTAAAGGCAGAGGAAGCAGAGGAAACAACTAAAAGCGGTATCGTTCTCACAGCCGCATCACAGGAAAAACCGCAGTTTGCAACAGTAGTTGCAGTAGGTCCCGGCGGAATGGTTGACGGCAAGGAAGTTACAATGTATGTAAATGTAGGCGACAAAGTTATCACAAGCAAGTATTCGGGTACGGAAGTTAAACTTGACGGCGAGGAATATACAATAGTTCGTCAGTCAGATATACTTGCAGTAGTTGAGTAATATATTTGGAGGGAATAATCATGGCAAAGCAAATTATATATGGTGAGGAAGCAAGAAAAGCACTCCTTAACGGTGTAGATCAGCTTGCAAATACAGTTAAAATAACACTCGGACCTAAAGGCAGAAATGTTGTATTGGATAAGAAATTCGGTGCACCGCTCATCACAAATGACGGTGTGACTATCGCAAAGGAAATAGAACTTGATGACGCATTTGAAAACATGGGTGCACAGCTTGTTAAAGAAGTTTCCGTAAAGACAAATGACGTTGCCGGTGACGGTACAACGACAGCTACACTTTTGGCACAGGCACTTATCCGTGACGGTATGAAGAACGTAACAGCAGGTGCAAATCCGATGATCTTGAAAAAGGGTATTGCAAAGGCTGTTGAAGTATCCGTTGAAACTTTGAAGAAAAATTCAAAGCAGGTCGAGGGTTCAAAGGATATAGCAAGAGTTGCAACTATCTCCGCAGGTGATGAGTTTATCGGAAATCTTATAGCAGAAGCTATGGATAAAGTAGGCAATGACGGTGTTATCACTGTTGAGGAGTCAAAGACAGCTGAGACATATTCCGAAGTTGTAGAGGGTATGATGTTCGACAGAGGTTATATCACTCCTTATATGTGTACAGATACAGACAAGATGGAGGCTGTTATAGATGATGCTTACATTTTGATAACTGATAAGAAAATTTCAAATATACAGGAAATTCTCCCGTTGCTTGAAGAGATCGTCAAGTCAGGCAAGAAACTTGTTATAATTGCAGAGGACATTGAGGGCGAGGCTCTTACAACACTCATTCTTAACAAACTCAGAGGTACATTCACTTGTGTAGGCGTAAAAGCGCCCGGATTCGGTGACAGAAGAAAAGAAATGCTCCGTGATATAGCTGTTCTTACAGGCGGTCAGGTGATTTCAAGTGAAGTAGGTCTTGAACTCAAAGATACAACTCTTGACCAGCTCGGTCATGCACGTCAGGTAAAAGTTGATAAAGAGAATACAATTATCGTTGACGGTTCGGGCAATCAGAATGAAATTAAGGCGAGAGTTTCACAGATAAGGGCACAGATAGAAGTTTCGACATCTGACTTTGACAGAGAGAAACTTCAGGAAAGACTTGCTAAATTGGCAGGCGGTGTAGCAGTTATCAAAGTAGGTGCTGCAACTGAAATTGAGATGAAAGAGAAGAAACTCAGAATTGAAGATGCACTCGCAGCTACGAAGGCAGCAGTTGAAGAAGGTATCGTAGCAGGCGGCGGCACAGCACTTTTGAATACCGCAGACGCTGTAAAGGCACTTGTAGACACTCTTGACGGTGATGAAAAGACAGGTGCAAAGATAGTTTTGAAAGCACTTGAAGAGCCTGTACGTCAGATAGCAACAAATGCAGGTCTTGAAGGTTCGGTTATCGTTGATAAAATTATGACGGCTGATACAGTGGGTTACGGCTTCAATGCACTCACAGAGGAATATGCAGACATGATGGAAAGCGGTATCGTTGACCCGACAAAAGTTACACGTTCAGCTTTGCAGAATGCAGCATCCGTTGCAAGCATGGTACTCACAACAGAGTCACTTGTAGCAGACATCAAAGAGCCTGCACCGGCAGTTCCCGCAGGCGATCCCTCAATGGGCGGAATGTACTAATCTAATCAATGTACAATGTACAATGTGCAATGTACAATGATTGTGGTGGCAAGTTATTTTGATATTAACAGAATAATGAAAAGCAGACAGAATATTTTCTGTCTGCTTTTTTAGTTTAATACAATAAAATGTACATTGCACATTGTTAATTGTAATATCTTTCGTTGTAGTAGAGGTGTTTGTCACCGTTTTTGTCAGTGAAATATTTGATGGAATGGTCGTATTCGTCAATGTACCATGAGTTCAGCGGAGGAGTGTCATCATATTCGGCATAAGCCATTATTCTTTGGGCATTGCTGACAACGGGCTGTACATCGAAAGTATCTGTATCGAGGTCAATGGAGTTTATCATGACGGAACTGTAGTCATTTCCGCCGATATATGTAAGGATATGTTCTTTTTTATCGTAGTCGGTGACGATGCCGATATGTTCAAAAGACCATCCTGTACCGTCCCATGAAATGAATATCAGACCGCCTTTTTTATACGGCAGATCATATGGGGAAACATCGGTATGCACAGGTGTATTGAAGTCTTTGAAGTCATCGAGTTTAATGTTGGCGGTGGGGGTATACCAGACTTTGTTTTGATCGAGATTGAAGGATTGTATGATGCTTTCTTTTTTTTCGTTTCGTGGATCGGCACAGTAAGAATAGTAAAATTCGGGATCACTGTTTTTATCGGAGTGATAGCCCGATTGATAAAGGCACCAGCTGACGAAGATAGAACACCATTCATAGTCGATATAGGGGTTTGAACTGTCGAGGATATATTCTTGAAACCAACGGGTATATTCGGTATTGCCTGTTTTGTTAGAGCCGTTGCGGGCAGTCCTGCCTGTCCAGAGATTTCCGTCATTTCTGACCTGCTCAACGGACATATCTTCGAGGGAGTAGGCTAAATAACCCTCTTGGGATAGGGCAACATCAAGCACTCTCTGCATGAAGGAGGAATTTTTATTTTTTTTGAGAGCCGACATGAGTTGAGTGTAGTATTTGCAGGAGCGGTATTCATCGGAAAATCTCTTTGACTGGTCGTAGGAGATCTTGGGTATATCCAGTTGGGAAGTTTGGGATGTTTCGGGTATCTGTTCGGGAGCGGAAGATACAGATATTGTTGTCTGAGCTTTACAGCCCGAAATTATTAGGGAGGTCAGCAGAAAAAGAAAGATAGGTAATTTTGAGTTTTTCATAATGCACCCCTGTGCAGATTATTTTTAAACATATTATAAAGCGGAAAAGGAGATTTGTCAATCAATTTGTATTTTAAGTGAGAATCATACTTTTATGTATTGAGAAATATAGTCTTGAAAAACGTACAGGTATTTGATATAATTAGGGTAACATCACGCAAGTGAAAGCTTACGGGGGTAATGTAATGGACGAAGAAAAAAAGTGGTATTAAGGACGAAGATAGAAGCAGATGAAGATGATGATTTCATAGAGCCTGAGCCGAAAAGATTGACATTCAATCCCAATATGGCTTTAAAAACAGGGATATTTCTGTTGTTGGGAGTGATCGTGATACTGCTGTTGGTGATGATAAACAACAGCAATAATACTGTTGACAGTGATATACTGCCGTCATCGAAAGCGGAAAGCTCTGTACAGAGAAGTGAGGAAAGTATAAACGGAGCGGTTTCGGAAAAGACACATGAACCATCGGAAGTGTCGGAGGTATCGCAGAACAGTATTGCACTTGTATCGGAAGAACCGTCAAAATTGAAGATGCTTGTGATAGACAGGGTGGTCAACAAAAACAGGGAAGATGCCATCAAGACTTTGAAATCCAAAGGCTTTAAAGTGAAGATAAATGAGATATACAGTGACGAAGTCGATGTGGGAAATGTAGTAAGTCAGGAACCTGCATACTTTACGCTTTTGGAAGAGGGCGGAACAATCACTATAAACGTCAGTTTGGGAAGCCTTATCCCGATTGAGTCGAAGCTGGAGCAGAGTTTTAATGGAACGAGTGAAGATATTCAGACAGGTGAAATTTCACAGTCAAGCACTGTTTCGGAAGTTAGTGCCTTTCAGCCTATCCGTACCGATCCGGGATACGATATACCGGTCATCAAGGGCGTGAAAAGAATGATGCGGAGAGAATACTGAAAAGTCAGGGATTCAAGGTGCAGGCTGTCTATATGAGCAGTCCGAGTGTCAGAAAAGGTCATGTGATAGAGCAGTCGCCTGTCGGCGGAGTGAAGCAGAAATACGGCAGTATGGTAACTCTGTATGTGAGCAAGGGACTTGAAGTGAATGTGAGTTTTGAATCCAACGACGGAACGGCGGTTTCCGGAAAGGTGCTTGAGTACGGCGGAAAATATGGAAAACTGCCCGTACCCGTGAGGGAAAATTATGATTTTCTGGGTTGGTACACGGGCATAAACGGAGGACTGCTTGTTAATGAAAATACGGTCGTTGCACAGCCGTATGATCATATTTTGTATGCTATGTGGAAAGCAAAGCCAATATCGGGTTGGGTGCTTGATAAAGATGTGCCGAGAGGTGCAAAGGTGGCAGAGATGAAGTGGACGTACACGGTGACAAAGACTATTTCATCGGAATTGCCCGTCATGGAAAACGGCTGGCGACAGGCAGGCTCTTATTGGAAAGAAACCTCAAAGGGTGCAAATTGCTATGCGGATTTCAAGTCGGGCGTGAATGCGGGCTATAATCAGAATGACAAGTATTATTCACAGTATAACCATCAGTTCTTATCGGCATTTGACAACGGGGCTCAGAAAAGAGAGGTCAACACAAAATTCCATACATA